>DASRPK010000147.1:0-30420 GCA_035646395.1 Gemmatimonadaceae bacterium
GGCGACGTGCATCGCCACAATGATCACGCCGATGAGCAGTGGAGCCACGATCACGCACAGCGGGATGCCCGAGACGGCGACCGCCACGATCGCAAAGACGACGAACCGGCGGCTCCGGCGCCGGTTCCTGCGCTGCTCGTCCAGGAAGTGAACGCGATCGATTGGCTGGCCGGTCATGTCTTGGTCAGGACCAATGGTCGCATTGGTCGGATGGCTGTACCGCGTGATAATTTGCTGCGCCCCGTCATTGCGACACCCCCGCTCTCCCCGAAAACCGTGAATGTGTCGAGAACGATCTTCCTGGCAGCAGCACTCGTGCTGGCCGGAGAAGCGGCCGCACAAACCATAGCAACGACCGGACCAGCAGGACCACGAACCGGTACGGCCGCTGTCATTACGAAATCGCCCGTGATCGACGGGAAGCTCGATGATGACGCATGGAAGTCGGGTGAGGTCTACCGGGACTTTGTGCAGCGCGAGCTGCGCGAAGGCGAGCCCGTGACCGAGCGTACCGAGGTGCGCATACTGACCGACGGCGACGCGCTCTACGTTGGCGCCTGGCTGTTCGATCGCGAACCGACCGGCATCGTTCCCGGCGAGAAGATTCGCGACGTCACGCTCTCCAACAGCGACTACTTCGCCTTCATCCTCGACACGTATCACGACCGGCAGAACGGGTTCGTGTTTGCCACGACACCAGCCGGTGTCGAGTACGACGGACAGGTGGTGAAGGAGGGAGAGGGCGGCGGTGTCTTCCAGCAGGGACAGTCGCGTGCGCAGGCCGGATCCATGGGCGGCTTCAACCTCAACTGGGACGCCACCTGGCAGGTTGCGACGTCCATCGACGCCAACGGCTGGTACGCCGAGTTCAGGATTCCGTTCTCGACGCTGCGCTACGGCGCCGGCACGACCCAGGACTGGGGACTCAACTTCGCCCGCAGCATCCGGAGGCATAACGAGGAAGCGCTGTGGTCGTTCGTGCCGCGCCAGTTCAACCTGTACCGGCTCTCGCGGGCCGGCATCCTGAGGGGCATTACGGTGCCGAGCCGGCGTATCGCGACGGTGACACCGTATGTGCTCAGCCAGTCGTCGCGGAATTTCAGCATCGATCCGGACATGAAGAGCACCGGTGAGGTCGGTGCGGACCTCAAGTACGGCCTGACGCCGAGCCTGACGCTGGACCTCACGTACAACACGGACTTCGCCCAGGTCGAGGTGGACGAGCAGCGCACGAACCTGACCCGCTTCCCGCTGTTCTTCCCCGAAAAGCGGCCGTTCTTTCTCGAGAACGCGGGCGTCTTTTCGGCCGGCACGCCGCAGGCGGTGGACCTCTTCTTCACGCGCCGCATCGGCATCGACACGTTAGGCAATCCTGTTCCGATCATCGGTGGCGGGCGGGTCAGCGGTCGCGCCGGCGCGGCCACGGTCGGCCTGCTGCAGATCTTCACGGACGATTCGCCCGCCGCGGAGGGCCAGTCGTTCAGCGTCGGCCGCGTGAGCCGCGAGTTGTCCGGCCGGTCGCGTGTCGGGGCGATCGCGGTGCAACGCCAATCCACCGACGACGGCGACAACTACAATCGGACGTTAGGCATCGACGGGCGTCTTGGCGTCGGCGAGGCGTGGACCGTTGACTGGTGGGGCGCGTTGACCGACACGCCCGGCCGGGACGGCGACGAGGCCGGCTACAGTGTGCGAGCCGGCTACCAGACGTCGGCGTGGAACAATGCCGTGCGCTATGTGCAGGTCGGCGAAGACTTCAACCCCGAAGTTGGTTTTCTCAACCGCTTCGGTGGATACAGGTTCTACGACCTCTCGGCCATGCGAACGATCCGCAAGCGCGAATGGCCATGGCTCAAGCAGTGGAATCCGCACACGAACTATCGCGGCTATTACAGCCATGATGGGTTCTGGCAGAGCGGCCAGATTCACTTCGACATGACCGAGTTCGAGTTCGCGCGCGGCGGCCGGTTCGGGCCCGAGTACAACTGGTATCACGAAGGACTGCGCCAGCCGTTCACGATCGCGTCGGGTGTCGTCCTCCCCGCCGGCGACTACAACTGGGGCTCGATTGGACTCGACTGGGATTCAGATCCCAGCGCGGCGCTGTCGTTTACGTCGCGCGGCGACTACGGGCCGTTTTACAACGGCAGTCGTTTCGGGCAGGTCGCGACGGTGACGTATCGTCGCGGGGCGTCTCTGACGACGTCGCTCCAGATGGATTACCAGGACGTCAATCTCGACCAGGGGGACTTCATCCGTCGGCTGATCGGGGTGAAGGTAGGCTACTTCTTCACCCCGAAGGTGTTCCTGCAGTCTCTGGTGCAATACAACAACCAGGCTCACGTCTGGAATGCCAACGTGCGGTTCGCGTGGCTCAGCACGGCCAGTACCGGACTGTTTATCGTCTACAACGAGGGACAGCAGGCGGCCGGGTTCTTCGACTGGATCACACCACAGTCGCGAAGCCTTGTGCTGAAGTACACGAAGCAAATCGGACAATAAGCCAGAGGCCAGAGGCCAGAGGCGTTACCTAACGATGGACGTGGGCGCGGGCCGACGTTAGGCAGCTGTCAGGGTGGCCAACTCCGGACGATACGCGAGAGCGTCACGACCTGCCCGGCGTGCCGCGACGAGTGTTCGGCTGCGTGAAAGATCAGCCCGAGTGTTGTGGATGGCCGCTTCTGCCGCCCGACCTCGCGCGGTTCGAGGAGTGAGTCGTCGGGTACCGCGCGCAGAAACTCAATCGCGGAATCGATGCCCGTCGACAAACCCGCGGTAAGTGACTCGAGGGTGGGGCGATCATCGTGGATGTTGCGCTCAGAGGCGAGGTACGCCATCTGTGCCTGAGAAAGCTGTTCCCCGCGAGCGTAGGTCAGCAGCCGATCCACGCTTCCGGGAAGGTGCTTGAGATGAAAGCCGACGGCTGCCACACCGCCGGGACGAGCCCAGAGCTGCACAGCCGTCAGATCGGCTACCACTGGCAACACATCCTCCACAACCTGAAGCAAGGCGTGCGCAGCCGGTTGCAGGACCGGCGCAATTCCAGGAATCGGGCCTCGTAGCCAGACCTCGATCAGATTCGTCATAAGCGCGATGAGTAGTGGCGAGGGTTGAGGTGCGCAATGCAGTGCTCTGGTGCGGATTCCCTCTGCCCTCCGCGCTGGCCGGACTGCAAATTCATTCGTCCGAGTCCGGAGCGAATTCTTGGCTGACGATATCCGCCCGCAAGTTCAAAGCTCGCTGGGCGACGCCTACACGATCGAACGGGAACTCGGCGGTGGCGGGATGTCGCGAACCTACGTCGCGATGGAGCGCTCGCTCTCCCGTCGCGTCGTCGTAAAGGTACTGTCGCCCGAGCTCGCTGCTGGAGTTTCCGTAGACCGCTTCAAGCGCGAGATCCTGCTTGCCGCGCAGATGCAGCATCCGCACGTCGTCCCCGTGTTGTCTTCCGGCGACGCGAGCGGTTTGCCGTGGTTCACGATGCCATTCGTCGAAGGCGAGTCGCTTCGGGCGCGGCTGGCACGCGGGCCGCTGCCGACGGGAGAAGCGGTCAGTGTGCTTCGCGACGTCGCCCGGGCACTGGCCTTCGCGCACGGACGTGGAGTGGTCCATCGGGACATCAAGCCGGACAACGTGCTGCTGTCGGAAGGCAGCGCGACCGTCACCGACTTCGGGATCGCGAAGGCCATCAGCGCGGCGCGCACCGGCGGCGGCGGCGAGACGCTCACCATGGCCGGGACGTCGATCGGGACGCCTGCCTACATGGCGCCCGAGCAGGCCGCCGGTGACCCCAACATCGATCACCGGTCGGACATCTATGCCTTTGGTTGTATGGCGTACGAGGTGTTGACCGGTCGTCCTCCATTCACCGGCCAGTCGCCGGCGAAATTGCTCGGGGCCCACCTTGGCGAGAAGCCGCGCGATGTTCGCGAGCTGCGCGCCGACACGCCCGAGTCACTGGCCGCGCTCGTTATGCAGTCGCTGGAGAAGGATCCGGCAGCGCGGCCCCAACAGGCTGTTGATCTTGTTCGCGTCCTCGACACGGTGACGCCGAGCGGTGCGGCGACCGCGGCGCCGGGAATCCTGTCTGGAAGAATCCCCATCGGCAAAGCGGTCGCTTTCTGGGCGCTTGGCGCGGCGCTGGTCGGGTTGACGGCGTGGGCGGCGACCGTCGTGATCGGACTTCCGGACTGGGTACTTCCCGGGTCGATCGGCGTCATGCTGGCGGGGTTGCCGATCATTGGCTTCACGGCCTGGGTGCAGCGCGTCGCGACGCGGTCCTACACGGCGACCCCCACATTCACGCCCGGCGGCACGGCTGCCGCGCCTTCGGGCACGTTGCACACGATTGCGATCAAGGCGAGCCCGCACGTGTCGTGGCGGCGCACCTGGATGGGCGGGGCGATCGCGGTGGGAGCGTTCGTGGTGCTGGTTGTCGGCTGGATGGTCATGCGTGCGTTAGGCATCGGCCCGGCGGCTTCGCTCCTCGGCGCCGGCAAGTTGGACGCCGGCGACCAGATCATCCTCGTGGACTTTGCGAGTCCGGCCAGCGATTCGGCGCTTGGGCTGACGGTGACCGAGGCGCTCCGCGCTGACCTCTCCCAGTCGACGCTCTTCCGCGTCTTCCCCCGCCTGGCGACCATCGACGCCATGCGGTTGATGCAGCGACCGCCGAATGCCCGCGTCGACTTTGACCTCGCACGCACGATCGCAACCCGGGAGGGGATCAAGGCCGTACTCGACGGCGATATCGTGTCGCTCGGCGGACGGTACGTTCTCACGACACGGCTCATGTCGGCTGACGGCGAGCAGCTAGCCACGTTCAACGAGGAAGCCACGAGCGACAATGACCTCATTCCCGCCATCGGCCGACTGGGAAAGCAGGTCCGGACGAAAGCGGGTGAGTCGCTGAAGCAGATCCGTGAGGCGAGTTCGCTCGATCGCGTGACGACCAATTCACTCGACGCGCTCCGCAAGTATGCTCAGGCCACGCTCATCTTCGACCAGACGTTCGACTACACGCAGGCGATCCCGCTTCTGCGGGAGGCCGTCACCATTGACTCGACGTTTGCGATGGCCTGGCGACGGATGGCCAGCTTCTACAACAACATCCAGCGCTTCGAGGATGCCCGGGCATCTTCCATCCAGGCATTCAAGTATGCAGATCGGCTCAGTGAGGTGGAGCGTCAACTCACGTTCGCCGGTTATTACACGTATGGACCCGAAGTTGACGAAGAGCGCGCCTTCGCGGCGTACGAAGCCGTACTCGCGCGCGACTCACTCAACGCCGTCGCGCTGAACAACAGCGCGAACACGCTTGGCAAACGCGGCGAGACTGAAAAGGCTCTGCGTTACTTCATCCGCGCCGCAGCACAGCCGGGTGGCAGCGCCATCCAGTTCTCGAATGCAGTGCCTACGGCAGTCAGGCTGGGTCGTTGGGACATTACCGACAGCCTCATGGACGAGTTCTCGCGGCGCTTTCCGAACAACCCTGTCGCCCTTCGGGCGCCGGCAATGCTCGCCGCGGTGCGTGGAGATTTCGACCGGGCCGAGAAGCTCGGGAAAGAACTGGAACCGCGAATCACCAGCTCACGCAGCGGAATGATTCAGCAACGCGGATTCACCTCCAACCTGGCGATGATTCGCGGGAGAGTGCGCGAATCGTTGCGCCTGCGAGCAGATCAGCGCGAGCGCCAGGCAGCGGCGGGGGCGCCGGCGCTGGCGCGGCTGAATGCCGGGCTCGATTCGGTGATAGCCGCGGCAGCAATCCAGGAAGATCTCCCTGGTGCGCGCGCCATCCTGGACCGGGTACTGCGCCGCGCGCCTATCGATTCCGTGCCGTACCTCGACCGTGATTACGGGCTCTTCCTGACTGTCGCGATGTTGGCGCAGGACTCGGCGCGCGCGCGCCAATTTCACACTGAAGGCCAGAAGTTCTGGCAGAATGTGGGAAAATTGGTCGACCGGCCAGCTTGGGAAGCGCTCGACGATGCGGCACTCGCCATGTCGGTCGGCCGGTACGAGGAGGCGCTCGAGAGTGTGGACCGTGCCTCCCGCCTCCCGATGGCTCAAAAAGACTTCGTCATGGTTCGTCGCTTTCTCGTGCTGGATCGCCTGCGAATGGTGGATTCAGCAATCGCCGCGGGTGAACGTTACCTGGCCCTTAACGAACCGTTCCGCCTGCAGAACGACGCGGTCTTCCGTGCCGGCATCCTGCAGCGTCTTGGCGAGATGCACGAGGCGAAAGGCAACGTCGACAAAGCGCTCACGCACTACCAGGCGTTTGTCGAGCTGTGGAAAGACGCGGACCCGGAGTTGCAACCGCGGGTTCGCGACGTACGGGGGCGAATCGAGCGACTGCAGCGGCGCCGAGGATAGGCCGGATCACACCGCGTTAGGCGCCGGTCGGCGCAGCCTGGCCAGCAGCATCACCGGCGTAGCGGCGACCACGATGGCGAGAATGCCCAGTCCCGCGGCACCTCGCGACGCAAACCACCAGCCGCCCGCGGTCGAAATCACCGCAGCACAGAGCTGGCCTGACAGGTCCGCCCTGCCGAGCGTTCGCGCACGACGTGCGGGTGGAGCGGCGTCGGTCAGCAGGACGGTGGACCCGATGAACGCAAAGCTCCAGCCGAAACCTACGAGCAGGAGCCCCATCCCGAACGCCACCATGCCGGGGATGAACCCGATGATCGCGCCGCCGGCGGCCAGCAGCGCGAGGCCGGTGAAAATCGTCTCCAATCGCCCGACACGATCCGCAAACCGACCCACGATCCGCGAGAGGCCGAACATGCCGATGAAGTGGAGCAGCATGATGCTGCCTAACACGGGCACGCCATGGCCTGCGTGGGCCACGGCCGCTCCACCGATGCCCATCACGGCCGCCATCGCCGACTGGCTCGCCGCGATGGAAACGGTGCCGGCGGTGATGACGCTGCCGGCGACCGCGGCCCCGGTTCCGACTGCGACTGCACCAGCATCCGGCGCAGGAGACTTGAACGCCAGTTTCTGCGGCTCCTCAGCGCGTGCGGTGAGAAATGCGGAGGCCAGCAGCAGTGGCGGCGCGAAGAACCAGATGAGCCCTAATGGCTCGCGGCCGAGTGCACGCCCGATCGGTTCCGACAGGATCAGGATAACGGGTCCCGCGATCGCGCCGAAAATTGCCGCGATCTGAATCCAGGCGACTCCCCGTCCACGTTCGGCAGGAGGAAACATCTCGGCGACAGCGAGCCGACTCAGGTTCGCTATGCCGAATGCGGCGGCCAGCATGAGCCCACCCACCACAAACGCCGGAAGGCTCGACAGCTGGACGCCGATCCCGGCGACGAGGTAGCCGACCGCTCCCAGCAGGTACCCGGCGACGAGCGGGGGCTTTCGTCCATACCGGTCCATGCTGCGCCCGCCTAACGCCGCACCAGCCGCCGCGCCGATGTTGAAGATCGCCACGTACATCCCGGCCCAGGCGAGATTTCCCGACAGCGTCACCAGCGCAGCCGAACCCGGACCGGCGCCCATTGACGTCGTCGCCCAGGCGAGAGCGTAGGCGGCACCGAGACGGTGGAGGGTATGGCGGACGGTGGAATCCACTTAATAGCCGGGTAGGCGGGTAGACGGGTAGACGGGTAGACGGTGGGGCTACCGAGGTGCGCAGCTTTACCCGTTTACCCGTTTACCCATTCCGATTACATCGTCACCGGCTTCTTCGGCGGTGAAACAAGCGGCGGCAAGCCGAGGGCTTGAAGCAGAGGATTGATACGCGATGCCGTCGCATCGATCTGCCGCTCTACCATCTCGATCACCGTCTGCGCGTCTCGCCGGATGTCACCCATGTATTCCCGCTGCGCTTCTATAATAGGGGTGAGTCCGGCGTCGATCGCCCCCATCAGGTTCAGCGCCCGTTCCACGGGACGTGGGCCCTCGGAGTAATACGGGACCTTGTCTGACTTCGGCCGCGTCAACTGCAGCCGTACGCTGTCCAGTTTCACCAGCTCCTCGCTGGACACCTTCGCCAAGTCCCGCGCGGCGTCGCCGCGCAGCTCCTTTGCCGTCGATGAGCGCTCGTCGACCTGGTTCTTGAACGAACCCAGGTTCCGTTCCACCTCGATCATCGTCGAGATCACGTTGAAGAGGCGCGTCGACTGCTCGAACTGCGATTGCAGTTCCGCGACGGTCACCTGCGAGGTTGGGTCGATGCGAACCGTCAACGGCTGCTGTTGCGCCTGGCCGTTGACCGTAAGCCGCACGACATACTGCCCGGGAAGCACCTGCGGTCCGACCGGGCGCGCGCGCCAATCCCCGGCTTCGGCCGAATCCGGATTCATGTCCGTCAGGAACTTCGGCGGATCCATGCGCAGGTCCCACGACACGCGGTTGAATCCCTGCGCTGCTGGGGCACGCTTGATTGTGCGGATGACGGTATTGTCCTTGAGGATCTCCAGTTTCACCATCGAATCCGCCGCCGGCTTGGTGCCTAACCAGTATGTCACCGTGGCGCCGTACGTGGCGTTGGATCCACGAAACTGCTTGTGACCCCAGTCCCAGGACTGGTCCCCGGTGTTGTAGCGTGTCGCAACGCGCATCGGGAACAGATGCGCCGGTCGAGAGACGATCGCCGGTGTCATTTGCTGAATCGGCGTGGCGTCGTCGAAGATCCAGACCGAGCGGCCGTGAGTGGCGACGATCAGGTCGTTCTCGCGTGGATGGACGATGACTTCATGGACGGCCACAGACGGGAAGTTCTTCATGTGCAGGCGCGTCCACTGTGTGCCGCCCGTCCATGAGACGTACAGTCCAAGCTCCGTTCCCACGTAAAGGAGATTCGGATTCTTCGGATCCTCGCGCACCACCTGGACCCAGTTCGCCGCGGGCAGGTTGCCGGTGATGTTGGTCCACGTCCGTCCGAAGTCGGTCGTCTTGAACACGTACGGCTTGAAGTCGTCACTCATGCGACGCTCAAAGGTCGCATAGGCGGCTCCTGGCGCTGTTCGTGACGGCTCGACACCGGACACCACCGCGTCCGGACCCACGCCTGTGACGTTAGGCGCAACGTTGGTCCATGACTGCCCGCCATTCTGCGACACCTGCAGGTTGCCATCGTCGGTTCCGGCCCATAACACCCCACGCTGCACCGGCGATTCGGCGAACGAATACACCGTGCCGTAGTACTCAGCGACCGTGTTCTCCTTCAGGATCGGGCCGCCGGCGTCACCGTACCTGGTCTTGTCGTTCTTCGAGAGATCCGGCGAGATCGCGGTCCACGTCTTCCCCCAGTCCGTTGACCGATAGACAATGTTCCCCGCGAAATAGACCGCGCCGCGATCGTGGGGTGAGGCAACGATCGGCGCGTTCCAGTTGAAGCGCACCTTGTTGGAATCGGCGGGATAGCCGTCCATGCGCTTCACTTGTGGCGATGCCTCACGCTGCTCGTACGTCTTGAGGTTGGTCGCCTGGATTCCGCCGGCCTGATAGTCGCTCAGGAACAGGTCCGGATCGTCAGGGTGCGAGACGGCGTAGTAGCCGTCGCCGTTCTGGATGAATCTCCAGTCGCGGGAGAGGATCGAACCGCCGCGAACGCGCGAGGGGCCGGTCCAGACGCCGTTGTCCTGCAAGCCGCCGGCAACGTGATAAAACGGCTCGCGCATGTCGGCGCTCAATTGGTAGAACTGTCCGACGGGGATGTTCTGGAACCATTCCCATCCCTTCCCCTGGTCGTACGACACGTTCAAGCCGCCGTCATCACCCATGAGCAGGCGCTTGGGGTTTGACGGATCGATCCACATCGTCTGGAAGTCGCCGTGGAAGTTCCCCGACATGGAGTTGAAGGTCAGGCCGCCGTCGATCGTGAGCATGTACGCCATGCCTAACGTATAGACCCGGTCGGCATTCTGCGGATCGACGCGCAGGTCGGCGTAGTAGAATCCGCGGCCGAGTGTGTGGGCGTTGTCGCTCACCTTGCGCCAGGTGTCGCCGTGGTCGTCGCTGCGGAAGACGTATCCTTCGCGCGTCTCCGCCACGACGTACACGACGTTCGGGGAGCTCGGCGCGACCTTGATCCCCAGTCGGCCCATCAGTTTCGGAAGGCCGCTGGTCTTCTTCGTCCAGGTCAGTCCGCCGTCACTCGACTTGTAGACGCCACCATTTTCATCCCCCGAACGGAACGTCCATTGCTTCCGGTCAAAGTACCACATGCCGGCATAAAGGATGTTCGGGTTCTGCGGATCGATGTCGAGGTCGGCGGCGCCGTGCCGGTCATCAGTGTACAGGACCTTCTTCCACGTCTCGCCGCCGTCCGCAGTCATGAAGACGCCGCGTTCCTCGTTAGGTCCGTAGGAGTGACCGATGGCCGCGACATACACCTTCTTCGGGTCCTTCGGGTTGATCACGATGCGCGAGATATGGCGCGTGTCGGACAGGCCGAGCTGTTTCCAGGTCTTTCCGCCGTCGGTGGACTTGTAGACGCCGTTTCCGAACGAGACGGAATTGCGGACATTCGACTCGCCGGAGCCGACGTAGATGACGTCGGGATTTCCCGGCTCGAGGGCGAGATCGCCGATCGACTGGACCGGTTGCTTGTCGAAGAGCGGCGTCCAGGTGGTGCCGGCGTTGGTCGACTTCCACACTCCGCCCGATGCGCTCCCGACGTAGATGATCGACGGGTCCCCCGGGACGCCTTCGACGTCGGCGATGCGGCCGGACATGTTCGCCGGCCCGATGTTTCGATAGGAGAGACCGGCGAAGGTCGACTCGGGAAGCGTTGGCGCAGCGGCAGCGCGCCCTCCCTGAGCTTGCGCGGTGGGGGGGATCAGGAACGCAGCGAAAACGGCAAGAACACGGGGCGAGCACATTGCCAGGCTCCAATTCCGGAGTAGAGAAGGTGAGCGCGGCGCTAGAGTAATCGCACCGGGCCAGTCACGTAAGCCGCCGATTGATGCGTCGGTTCCTGTCGACGGACCGTCGGCGGCGGCGTAGATTTGCGGCTTCCGTGCTGAGAGCCCCCAAGGAGTGAGCGCCGAGCTTCGCGACCAGGTCCAATCGTCGCTGGGAACCGCGTATTCCATTGAGCGGGAGCTCGGCGGTGGAGGGATGTCCCGCACGTACGTGGCGATGGAACAGGCACTGTCGCGACGCGTGGTGGTGAAGGTGCTGTCACCGGAGCTCGCGGCTGGTGTTTCGGTCGACCGGTTCCGCCGCGAGATCATGCTCGCCGCGAAGCTGCAGCATCCGCACGTGGTGCCGGTGTTGTCATCGGGCGACGCCGACGGGTTGCCGTGGTTCACGATGCCGTACGTCGAGGGCGAATCGTTGCGTGCCCGTCTGGCGCGCGGACCGATGGGCCTCGGCGAAATCACCGGCATCCTTCGCGACGTGGCGCGCGCGCTCGAGTTCGCGCATGGCCACGGTGTCGTGCATCGTGACATCAAACCCGACAATGTGCTGCTCGCGGGGAGCAGCGCAACCGTCACGGACTTCGGCATCGCGAAGGCGATTTCGGCAGCGCGAACCGGTCCTGAGGGGATGACGTTGACGATGGCCGGGACGTCGATCGGATCGCCGGCGTACATGGCGCCTGAGCAGGCGGCTGGTGACCCGAACATCGACCATCGGTCGGACCTCTACGCGTTCGGTTGCATGGCGTACGAGCTGCTGGCGGGACGGCCGCCGTTTATCGGCTCGTCGCCCGCCAAGTTGTTAGGCGCTCACCTCGGCGAAGTGCCCCGTGACGTCCGCGAGTTCCGCGCCGACACGCCGTCCGCGCTGGCCGACCTCGTCATGCGATGCCTGCAGAAGGATCCCGACCATCGACCGTCGCAGGCGATCGACCTGGTTCGGGTCCTCGACTCGGTGACGTCGAGTGGATCGTCGACCGCGGCACCGGCCATTCTCGCTCCGCGCATTCGCGCCGGTCGTGCGCTGGCGCTGTGGGCCGGCGCCACGGCGCTTGTTGCGCTGACCGCGTGGGCCGCGACCTCCGTGATCGGGTTGCCAGCCTGGGTGTTTCCGGGTTCGTTAGGCATCATGATGGCCGGCTTGCCCGCCATCGCGTTCACCGCCTGGGTGCAGCGCACGACACAGAAGGCCTACACCGCCACGCCGACATTTACGCCGGGCGGCACACCCACTGGCCAGGGGACGCTGCTGACGTTGGCCATGAAGGCCAGTCCGCATGTCTCATGGCAACGCACGTGGATGGGCGGAGCGATCGCGGTGGGCGCGTTCGTGGTACTGGTCGTCGGCTGGATGGTCATGCGGGCGCTCGGCATCGGGCCGGCGGGATCGCTCATGGGCCGTGGCGCGTTCGGGGCGAAGGAGAAGCTGGTGGTCGCCGACTTCCGCAGCCCGGCCAGCGACACGACGTTAGGCGCGACGGTGGCCGAGGCGATTCGCACCGACCTGGCGCAGTCGGCGAATCTGAGCGTCATGACCCGCGCGGCCGTTCGCGAGGTCATGCAGCTCATGAAGAAGGATCCGTCGGCGTCCATGGCGTACGAGACGGCGCGCGAGGTCGCGACGCGCGAAGGAGCGAAAGCGCTGCTCGACGGTGCCGTCGATCGTGTCGGAACAGGCTACGTCGTCTCTGCCCGCCTGGTCTCGGCGATTGACGGCGGTGAGATGGCGACGTTCCGCGCGACAGCCGCCAACGACGGCGAATTGATTGCTTCACTCGGCGAGCTGGCGAAGGATATTCGCGAGAAGGTCGGCGAATCACTGAAAAGCATTCGCGACACAAAAGCACTCGAGCGCGTTACGACAGCGTCGCTGCCCGCGCTCAAGAAGTACGTGGAGGGGATGTACGTCATCGAAGCGTTGAGCGACCGCGATCGCGGTCTGGCGATGCTGTACGAGGCGGTAGCGATCGACTCTACCTTCGCCATGGCGTGGCGTCGCATCGCGGCCTCGTACGCCGGGCAAGGGAGTGGACGTGCGGCGCAGATGGCGGCAATCGAAAAGGCCTATCGTTACCGCGACCGCCTGAGCGACAACGAGCGCCTGACGACCGAGGCGGGATATCACAGTTATGGGCCCGAACCAGACTTCGACCGCACCATCGCCGCGTATGAAGCATTGCTGGAGCGGGACTCGTTGAGCAGTCCAGCGCTCAACAACGGCGGGCTTCGCCACATGTTCAAGGGCGATTATGCGCGTGCCGAGCAGCTGCTTCGCAAAGCAATCGCGATTCCGGAGCCGTTTGGCGGCTCCTTCGGAAACCTGATTCAGGCCCAACTGGGCCAGGCGAAGCTGGCGGCGGCGGAATCCACAGCCGCGAAGTTCAGGGAGTCGTTACCCTCGAGTGCCGGGCATTGGACCAGCGATGTCTATATCACCACATTCCGCCAGGACTATGACTCTCTCGAGCGGCTCTCGCGTTCCGTCTTCGCCGATCCGAAGAAGGTAACGCAACGAGACTTCGCTTCCTTGTTGCAGGCCCAGGTGAGCGCGGTGCGCGGGAAGGTTCGCGACGCGATGCGCTGGATGGGCGAGACAGAAGCTATTCAGGCCCGCGTCTCGGACACGCGAATGCCGGTCCTGCGCGCGTCGCTCGATTCGGCCTGGCTGCGCGCGCACTTCCTGGGAGATGGCGCCGGTGCACGTGAACAGGTGAGGCTGGCACTGATGCGCACACCGATGGAATCACTTCCTCCGTCAGAACGTCAGTGGGATTTCCTGCTTCAGATCGCCGAGGTGTCGGGTGATGTGCCGGCAGCCCGCGCTGCCCTGCAGTCGCTCGAACGCGACCTTCCGCAGATGGGCGTTCCGCAATCGGCTGGCGCACTGGCACGGGCACGCGCGGCGTTCGAGATGACCGCTGGCCGTCCGACTACTGCAATTCCGTTGCTCCGTGAAGCGGAACGGATGTATTACCTCTGCGATCGATGTGCAATGGTGCAACTGGCACGCGCATTCGACCTCGCCGGTCAGCGAGATTCGGCGATTGCCTACTTTCAGCGCTTCGTGGATGCTCCCCACACGTTCCTGTTCGAGGACCAGGATTGGCTCGCCGGTTCGTATAAGCGACTTGGTGAACTGTACGAAGCGGCCGGCGATCTTTCCAAGGCTGCGACGAACCTCGAAAAGTTTGTTGAGTTATGGAAAGAGGCCGATCCGGAGTTGCAACCGAAGGTCCGTGACGCGCGCGAGCGCTTGACGCGCATTCGCGCGGAACTGGCACGACGCGGCTAACAGCACGCTCGAGGCTCGAGACTCGACCCAACCCCCAAACCCCACCGTTCATGCGAAAGATCTCTCGATTCAGTCTATCACTCGTTATCCTCCTCGCGGCGTGCAGGGCACAGGATGCCTCACCGCCGGCCGATTCCTCAGTCGCGGCCGGGGACGGCGCCGGCAGCGTAGCCGCCGACCTGCTCAAGGACCTCGAAGGGGTCGAGACCAAGCTCGTCGACCTCGCCGGCGCGATTCCGGAGAACAAGTACAACTGGCAACCGGACAGTGCGCGTTCCGTTCGTCGCGTGCTCCTGCACGTCGCGGCGGACAACTACATCATGCCGGCCATGCTGGGCTTCACGCCCGACCCGTCCACCGGACTGACGGCTGACTATGCCACGGGTACCGCGTACGAGGCGAAGAACCTTCCCAAGGATTCGGTCATCGCCGAGTTGAAGAAGTCGTTCACGTTCGTGAAGCAATCGCTGCAGAGTGCCACCGCGGCATCGATGTCAGGGCCGGTGACAATGTTCGGTCAGCAATTCACCGGACAGTCGGCGTGGATTCTGGCGGTGACGCACCTGCACGAGCACCTGGGGCAGATGATCGCATATGCACGCACGAATGGTGTGAAGCCGCCCTGGAGCTGAGTGGGCTGGTCAGCTGTGAACGAAAGCTGCTCTGAAAGGATCTGAAACGCGGGAAGCAGGGGACGCAAAGGCAACTGCTGAACGGTCCTCCGCGACCTCTGCGTTCTCGGCGTTTCAGATCCTTTCTGCGAACTTTCCCGCACTCGGGGTCGTGGGACTGGAATGTGTCTTTATTGGGCACACCTCGAGGGAACGCGCGTGAGGCGAACCGTCATCGCCGGTATAATCGTCACCAGCGTCACGTTGGTCGGCTGTCCGGAGAACGACCCGGTTTCCCCAGACGGCAACCTTGTGCAGGGAACGTGGGGGGGCGAAAACGTTGCCTTCATCATCGAAAGCAACACGACGCACGTCCACATACGGTGCACGAACGGCGACTTCCCTGCTTCGATCGCGATAGATGACAATGGCCGGTTCGGCGTGGCTGGGAGCTACGTCTTACGCGCGTACCCCGTGCAGGTTGGCCCACCGCTTCCGGCGCAGCTGGTCGGTGTGGTGGTCGGTAGCCGCCTGACCTTCACTGTCTCCGTGAACGATACCGTTGAGAAGAAGCTCGTTGTCCTCGGCCCGGAATCCGTGACGTTCGGCCGTGAGCCGCAGATGGGCCCCTGTCCTATCTGCGTCCGGCCTGGGCCGAGCGCCGTGGACCGCCTAACGCTGAATAAGCGAAAGGACGATTTCGAAGACAATCAGAACGATAATCGCGACCTCGAGTAATTCCGCGCGTCGCGCCTGCACCTCGCCGTTCAGCATGGCGTAGGTGTCGCGAATGATCGTGAGCTTTCGATCGATCCCCGTTCGCCAGACGCGCGCGCGGTACAGATCGAGCGCTGCCGAATAGATCCGCGCCAGGTACACATCGTCCGTCACCTTCAGCGCATTCTCAGCGCGTTCCACCAATTCAGTGATTTCAGCGACGAGCGTCTGCATCGTCCCGAGCAGGTGTGCATACCCAGCACCGAACACCCGACGGCGACGCTTGCGGGCCGCAGCGATTCGGTCATACAGCCGTGGCAGCTCGGCGTCGAGCATTGCATCGTAGTACCGCAACTCCAGCAGCTGTGCGTTCGCAAACTCGAGGATGTACTCGACGTCGGAATCGGCGTTCGACGGCTCGACGATGAGCGCGTTGTCCCAGCTGAGGACGGCGAGGTCGTCAGCGTAGTAGGAGAATCGGTGCAGGAGCAACTCGCGATGGGCATCCTCGGACAACGGTGCTGTCTCGCCTAACAACAGCGGCGCGAGGTCGACCTCCTGGATCATCGCACGCACCGGACCCGACCCGTCGTCATCACTGCCGTTCGTGATGTGATAGACGACGTAGTCCTCACGCACGTCGGCGATGTTGGGACGCACGATGGCGTCACCCATCCGCTCGACAAGGACCCTGGCTTGTTGCTCCAGCAACGCGGGAATCTCTTTCGCGGCGTCCACCGCACGGCCGAACCGAGTGAACTGCTCCCAGCTCATAGGTCCTCCGGGCTCGACACGAGCCCGGAGTGAAATCACACCGAAGTCGAAGATTCGCGCCGACACTTCGGCTGCTCGCGCGTCTGGAAGGCCCAGAGTGTGCGGCCCCAATGCGATGGTGATCGGCGGGTTGGGAATCTGAAGCGCTTGCGCCTCAACGCGAGTCGGTCGCACGCGCTCCGGTGCGCTCGAGGAAAGCCGGTGGAGGGCTCGATCGAGATGAATCTCCCCGCCGACGTCGAAAAGCCGATACACGACCGCGCGCCCGGAAACGGTCAGCGAGTCAACCTTTTGCAGCGGAGTAGCTGGGGCAGTTCTGATCACAACCGAAATCTCGTGAAGCGACCCGTTCGCGGCCATTGACTCCCGGACCATGAGGGGCGACCCCATTGATCAGGCAGCCATCACTCTAGGTACCCCTTGATCCTTAGGTGTCTGACCCCTTGATCCTTAGGTGTCTGACCCCCTTGGTCAGGCGGGTCGCCTTTTCCGGTGGCCAGTTGCTTGCTCGAAAGCATGTGCAAGCTGCAACACACTCCAGTCGGCGCGGTGCCGGCCGACGATCTGCAACCCGACCGGCAATCCCGCGGGTGAAAATCCTGCCGGCACCGAGATTGCCGGATTGGCCATGAACGTGACGTACCAGCACGACCGCATCCAGTCGATGTACGTCGACATCGGCGTGCCGGCGACGTTGGTGGGATACGCGATGGTCACGTCGAACGGCATGACCTGCGTCACGGGAAGGACGAAGTATTCGTAGCGGTTGAAGAATTGCTGCGACTCTGCATACGCCCTTGCCTGACGAGCGCTCGCGCGTGCGACATCGGCCGCCGTCTGGCGCTCGGCTTCGCGAATCTCCCAGTGAATCGTGTCTTTGATCCATTCCGGACGCTGTTTCGCCATTCCAGCGTACGATGTGTGGTAGCCGAGGTGTCGCAGTGTCGCAAACGCGTCATCCACACCATCGAATGGCGGCTCAGCTTCTTCCACGATGCAGCCGAGTTGTTCGAACACCGACCGCGTGCCGTTCACGACGTTCACGACATCACGTTCGAAGGGAATGCCGCCGAGTCCACGCCACCAGGCAACACGCACACCGCGGAAGTCGCGATCGAGCGGAGCGGCGAAGCGAGCACCGTCTTCGGTGATCGCGAGCGGACTGCTCAGGTCATTCCCGCTGGCCTGCACGCTGAGCAGGAGTGCCGCGTCCGCGACCGTGCGACCCATCGGCCCCGACACTGACAACGGGCTCCACGTCGACGCGCCAGTATGCACCCGGCCTGGCGACGGCCGGAAACCAACCACGTTGCAGAACGCCGCGGGATTCCGCAGGCTCCCGCCCGTGTCGCTGCCGTCCGCGATCGGGATCATGCCCGCCGCCAGCGCAACGGCCGCGCCGCCGCTACTGCCCCCGCAGCTTTTTCCCGTGTCGTACGGATTCCGCGTTGGGCCGAAGATCGTGTTGAACGTGTGGGATCCGGCGCCGAACTCCGGCGTGTTCGTCTTGCCTAACGTGATTGCGCCTGCCGCGCGCATGCGCCGCACGATCGGAGCGTCTCGCGTGGGAATGAAGTCCCGATAAAAGGGAGAGCCGCGTGTCGTGCGGATCTCTTCGGTCTCGACGAGATCTTTATGCGCAATTGGGAGCCCGTGGAGTGGACCCAGAGGCGTGCCACGGGCCATCGCCTCATCAGCACGCGACGCATCGGCCATCGCTCGATCGAACGCCGACGTCACGATGGCGTTCAATTCAGGATTCACCTTTTCGATTTGCGCGATGTGTGCCGTGAGTACTTCGCGCGCGGAAATCTCCTTCCGACGTAATCTCGCGGCCAGCTCCGTCGCCGGCATGAACACGATGTCTGCGCCCTGAATTGAGGGTGCTGAGGGTGCGAAGGGTACTGCGGGGGCGGAGAGCGGCGCCAGGGCTGGAAGTGCACCGCCCACGGCTGCCACTCCCAGCACGCGACCAAATTCCCGTCGCGTAATGACGCCGTGACTCGGATCAATGGGGTCAGACTCCATTGATCGACGCAGGCCTTCGCTCAGAACCCAACCCCTCGATCAATGGATTCTGACCCCATTGATCCTGGCCTGAGGCCTCTGGCCTCTGGACTATTGTCCATCGCTCACGTTGACCGGCTTCTTCGGCGATAGGTACTTCGCGTACCAGTCGAACATGCGTTGATAGAAGTCGGTGAATTCCGTTTCGGTCGTCGACGGGACGCCATGCCCGCCGTTGGTGTAATTCACCCACACCACCGGTTTTCCGAGGCGGCGGAGTGCGTAATACATCTCGCGCGTGTTGATCGCCGGCACGTTGTGGTCCATGCCGCCGGTCAGCAGCAGCAGTGGTGTCTTGATCCGATCGGCGAACATGATCGCGGAATGTTCGACGTATTTCTGCGGCTGCTGCCATAACGTGGCGCCGATACGATCCTGGCTCTTTTCCGCGGCGTGAATGTTGCGCACGCCGAGTCGGGGGCTGTCCGTGTAGAACGAGATGATATCGACCTTGCCGCTGACGTTGATCGCCGCCTTGAAGCGGTTGGTCTGTGTGATGAGCAGGTTCGTGGCGTACCCACCGTAGCTCTGTCCCTGCACGCCTAACCGCGCACTGTCGGCCACACCCATCTGGATGACGGCGTTGGCGGCGGCCGTCACGCCCTTCAGCCAGGCCTCGCCCGGGAACCCGATCTCGAAGCTCACGCTTGGCTTGACGACCGCGAAGCCACGAGCGGCGAGCAGGTTCGCGACCACGTCCCATGTGTCATCGAAATACGTCTCGTAGATCAGGAAGACGGTCGGGTATCGCGTGCCTTTCTGGTATCCGACGGGATAGTGCAGCACGCCATACTGGTTGCGCCCGTCCGCATCGAGGTAGCTGATGAGTTCCGTGCTCGGGATCGCCTTTCGTGACAGCTGCGGATTCGCGTCGATCACGCGCCGCATCGAGCCTAACGATGCATCCGCGACATAGAGGTCGGCGATGCGATTGCCGTCGGCGACACTCAGGACCGCCGTCGAGCCATCGTCGGACAACTGCAGCCCGTTGAAGAATCGCTTGCCACGCACCAAATCGGTCTTCTGCTTCGATTGGCGATCGTACCGCGCCAGCCCGCGGCTCCATTCGGTCCGTGAGTTTTCGGCGAAGTACAGGTAGCGGCCATCCTGGCTCCACGCCTGCAGCGAGGGCCGCGGTGCCATCGACGTCGAATCCGGGAGCGGAAGGATCATCTCTTTCGTTCCGCTGGCCACGTCGACGATCCAGAACCCTTCGCTGTTCGAGGCGAGGATCGCGTCGCCGGCGGGACTCCAGCGCGTAACCGAGAAGCGCTCCTTTGCGCGCTGGGCGCGCGCTGCGGCACTTGTATCCGCCGCAGGAGTCTCGGAGGCAGCAGCCACCGACCGCGTCGGTCCGGTCGGGCCGAGCAGCTGGCGCCTGACGGTGTCGGCGATGGTGCCCACAAAAACGCGACCGTCACGCGTGAACACATAACGAGTGCCGTCCTCGGTCCACTGCACCTGGATGTTGCGCAGGCTCGGGAACAGGGTGCGCGGCTCACCACCGGCGGTCTGCCGGGTCACGAGCTGCCACTCCCGGCCGCCGATGACGTCGTAGTCGGTCTTCTTGGTGATATCCTGCTGCATGGTGATCGCGGTACCGTCCTTCGACAGCAGCCACGTACCGATGCGACCCTCCGGCTGGATCGTACGCACGGTGGAACCGGCGAGGTCCCACGACACGATCGCGCGTTCCTGGGCCATACGGTTCATGCCATCCCACTCGAGGAAACCGTCCGAACCGTCGAGAACCGTGATGGGACCTTTGGTCAGGACATCGAACTGCTTCTTCGCGCGTTCCTTCCAGGCGTTATCCCGCAACGCGAACGCCAATGACTTCCCATCGCCGCTCCAACGAAGCTCCGAGTTCTCGGCGATGTATTGACCCGCGGGAAGGACCGGACTCGTCACCTTACCAGTGACGCGATCCCAGACCTGTAACTGCTGCGCGTCGTTCTTGACTGCGAAGAAGGCCAGTCGCGATCCGTCGGGCGACCAGGTCGTGCTTCGGACGATCGTCTTCCCTTTCAGGACGGGACGCTGTGCGAGGCTCCGGGTATCGACGACGAGGAGTTCCGCTGGTGTTCCGCGCAGGTACGTGGGATCGCCGTCGCGCGAGTAGTCGATGCCCAGCCCATCGCGACGCACGGACACGGTGATCGCAAGCCAGCGTCCGTCCGCCGACAAGTCGGCGACGTTGACGGACTTGATGTCGAGAACATCAGCTACTCGCAGCGAGTCATCCGTCGGCGTGACAGCGGAAGCCGTCGTTCGCGTCGGAGGATTGGCAATCGTCTGTTGGGCGACGGCTCTCGAGCTAAGGCCCGTGAGGACAGCGAGAACGAAAGCGCGAATCAAGTAACGCATGCAAACCTCTGTTGGTTGTTAACCGCTTTCTGAGTGCCCGTCCGCCTGCCCGTTTACCCGTTTACCCGTTTACCCGTCGTTAGGGCACAATCCGCCGCGGCTCCAGCTTCGCCGCCCATAGCCCCGAGTTGAAGTCAGTGAACAGCACGTTCCCCTTCCACGGCATCGCATTCATCACGAACGGTGCGTTGGCCGTGAAGCCCTGGGGATCGTACGGCTTGAAGACCGCGATCTCGCGACCCTGGTCGTAGATGTTGCCCATCAACTCGCCGGACACGTCGACAACGCGGATGCCGCCATCGTAGTACGCCTGGTACAGCACGTCGTCCTGCACGATGATGTCGTGGCTGCCGTAATCCTCGATGTGGTAGCGGCCGACCGGAATCGGGTTCAGCGGGTCCGTGAAATCGATGATATGCGTGTAGCCGCCTGACGTCTGTGCAATGCCACCCTTCACCGGGCCACCCGGTGCACGAAGCTCCGTGTTGTAGCTCGTGCCTTCCCATGTCCGACCCGTCCGGCTCATCTCCTCGTCGCCGATGAACAGGTAGACCTTGCCCGTCGACTTCTGGAAATAGGGATAGATCTCGTGACCGCTGTTGACGCGGTACACCGTCACCAGCTTCGGCTTCTCGATCGTGCCGCCGTACTTTCCGTTCCCAACATCCACCACAACCGTGCCGACGCCGCCCTGCGCGGAATACGCGATCCCGTCGTGCACCCAGAGATCGTGCAGGCGCGCGTTAGGGTGCCGGTACTCGCTGACATACTTCGGGTTGTAGATGTCCTTCACGTCCACGATGACGTACTTCGCGCCACCGGACACGGCAAAGAAGTAATCGTTCGTCGCGAACATGTTGTGCACGCCGCCCGTCAGCTCCTGGCTGAACGTCGCCGCAATCTTGGGATGCGCCGGATTCGCAAGATCGAGGAAGACTACGCCATTCACGCGATCCGACGCGCCTTCGCGCGAGAGCACGCCGTAGCGGCCGTCCGGTGAAACGGTGACGTCGTTGATCGTCCTGGCGTTCACCTGCACCGAGTCGGTCTTGACGATGTTGGTCGGGTCGGTGATGTCGAAGACCATCGCGTAGCCGTTTCCGCCCCACGTGCCGACGAGCGCGTAGTCGCGGCCGTCCTTGCCGGTCCATGGCCAGAGGTCACTGGTGTGAGTATCCGTGATGTTTCCGCGACCCATGACCGTGATCCGACGGCGCACGTCGCGCGGCGCGACCTGGATCGTCGTGCGCGCGCTGGCCGGACCATACTGCGCCAGGATCGTGTACCGGCCCGGGTAGTTGGCGACGAAGCGTCCGAACTGCACGATACCGCCGCCACCAGGGAACCCGTTAGGCGCGATGGAATCGTCAGGCGTATACGTGTAACTCCACGTCAGCGCGGCGTCATTCACCGGCGTTCCGTTGGCGCGCCTGGCGGTCGCCTTGAGATGTATGACGTCACCCGTGCGGATCTGCGAGTCGCCCAGTCCGAGTTCGATCGATGCGACCGGGTTCGTCGTCACCGTGTACTGCTTCGCCGCGCGAACGCCCTCGGTTTCGGCGGTAATCGTGACCGCGCCCGGCGCGACGCCGGTGACGTTCCCGAAGCGGTCTACCTTTGCGACCGCCGGATTCGAGCTCCGCCACGTCGGCGTCATCGCGAGTCGTTCGGTGCTATCCTCGTGAAAGCCCCGTGCCCGGTGGACGACGGTCACGCCGGTGTGCAACTGCGGCTGCTCGGCGATGATCTGGATCCGCTTGAGGGCGGCCCAGGTTATGGTCACCGGGATCTCCAGCGTCACCGCAGCGTTAGGCGGAACGGGCACCGAGCTTGCCGTCACGTTGAAACGCCCAACGGCAATAGCGGTCAGCTTGCCTTCGGCATAGCGCGCCGAGCGCCTCGGCGCCGACACGCGGACGTTTGCGTCCGGAATGACCGCGCCAGACGAGTCGTAGGCGGTTACCGTCAGGGGCACCGATTGCCCCGTCTGGAGTGTGAGTGTCGCCGGGGTGGCGACGAGCTTTGCGACCGTCGGCTGTTGCGTTCCGGCGACGGTTGGCTGTTGGGCGCCGCTGCCGGTGGCGATGGTCATCACGGCGACCGTGACGATCGAGATTCTGGACGCTACGTTCATCGATGTGGGGGCGTGGGGTCGGGGCATGACCCGCGTATCGCGGTATTACTCAAGCGACGCACTACGATGCCGGTCAAACAAATGCGACGCAAGACGTTGCGCCTCTGGACCGCCACGATGTTGGCGATGCTAGGCGCGTCTGTCAGGATCAACGCCCAAACGGCACCATCCGCTGCACCACCGCCCACGAAGGACTACTGGGTGTATGTCGGCGCCGAGTCAGCCGATCTCATCCATCGGATCAAGTTCGGCCCCGCGGGTCTGGTCGTTGAGCGAACGATCCAGGTCGGGGAGTTGCCGGCGGAGATGGAAGGGCCGCACGGCCTCCAGATCTCCCGCGACGGGAAATACCTCCACATGACCACGGGGCATGGCTTCCCCGATGGGAAGTACTGGCGTTACGAGCTTGGCCCGGACACGCTCGTCGGGCCAGGAGTGCTGCTGGGCAACTTCCCCGCGTCGATCGACGTGACGCCCGATGGCCTCTACTCCTTTTCCGGCAACTTCAACCTGCACGGCGACATGGTGCCGTCGTCGGTGTCGGTCGTGGACACGCGGTCGCATACCGAGGTGGCTCGCATCGTGACCTGCACGATGCCGCACGGCAGCCGGCTCGATCCATCGGGCCTGTTCCACTATCACAGCTGCATGATGGATGACCAGTTGGTGGAGATCGACGCGCGCACGTTCGAGGTGTCGCGTCGTTTTTCGCTGGCCAAGGGCAAGGAACGCGCCTTGCCGGCGTCAGGCGACGATATGCTTTCGATGTGGATCGAGGGCGCTGAGCGTGTGTCCGGCGGCAAGACGAGCGATCCGGCCGACGTCGGTTATGCGGCGATGGGCGGCATGAAGCACGATATGGTGCCTAACAGTTGTTCGCCGACCTGGGCGCAGCCGTCGTTCGACGGAAAGTCCATTTTTGTCGCGTGCAACAAGGCAGACGAAATCGTCGAAATAGACCGCGCCAGGTGGAGCGTAGCGCGCCGGTTCAAGACCGGGCGCGGACCGTATAACCTCGCGGTCTCGCCGGATGGCGCCTTGCTTGTCGCCACGCTGAAGCAAGGCCATATGACCGAGGTGTTCGATTTGAAGACGGGTCGTAGCCTCGTTCAGCTGAAGAACTCCACCACGGTCGCCCATGGCGTCGTAGTTTCGCCCGACTCTCGTTATGCGTTTGTCACCAGCGAGGGCGTTGGTTCGGCGCCGGGGAAGGTCGACGTTTTCGACCTCAAGTCGCTCTCGAAAGTCGGAACAGTTGACGTTGGGCAGCAAGCGAGCGGCATTGCGTTCTGGAAAATGCAGTGACGCGCGGGCTCTGAACGCTCGAGGAACACGATGCAGTGGGACTGCGGACGAACGTGGCGCGCGCCTGAGGATAGGCTGGGAAACGTTTTCCAGCGCCGTGAAGCCCCACGCAGAACTGTGACGACGGCGTTATCTTGAAGGCGTATGCCGCTTGCCCCGCGGCGTACGCCAGGATCGCCTGCTTTTGATCGTTGTCGGTTCACCGGCGCGAAAGGCTTGATCAATTCACGGAGTAATCCATGGGGCATTCGCTCGTCGTTGCAATCGCGGCTCTCTCGCTACTAGGCGCCTCAGCCAACCAGTATCCGCGAGGCCAGGCGCAATCCGCCGCTACCCGGATCGACGCGTTCATGAAGCGTGCTGCGGAGTACGGCCAGTTCAACGGCGCCATTCTTGTCATCGATGGCGGACAGCGCGTCTACGAAGCGGCGTTCGGTAAGGCGAATCTCGAGTGGCACGTTCCGAACAGCGTCAATACTCGCTTCGAGATCGCCTCGATGACCAAGCCCATGACGGCCATCGTGGTCATGCAGCTGGTGCAGGAAGGGAAGGTGCGGCTGGATGCGAAGGTGTCCCAGTACCTCCCGTACTATCCGGCAGAAACCGGCCAGCGAATTACCGTTGAACAGTTGCTCAACCACACGTCCGGTCTGCAGCAGGACATCGGGTTCATCAACGACCCGATCGTCGCCGCCATCAACGCCGACATGTTGTCGAATGATTCGCTGGTGAAGCTCATCTCCAGACGGCCGCTGCGATTCGAGCCGGGGACGAGCTACGGCTACAGCAGCGACGCGTACGCAGTGCTCGGCGCCATCATCGAACACGTGACCGGTCGCTCATACTGGGACGCTCTTCGCGAGCGCGTGTTGCTGCGCGCCGGGATGTCGGAGACCGGAGTCAGCGTGCTTCGTCCAGTCGTAGAGCGGCGAGCTTCGGGGTACGCGCAGACGTGGGACGGTTACGAAAACGCACCGCACATCGGTGTCACGCCGGCAGGAGGGCTGTACTCCACACTGGCCGACATTGAACGGTTCGATCGCGCGCTCTATGGCGACTCGTTAGTGAATGGGGAGTCCAAGCGGATCCTTTTCGCCGCGCGCTCCGTGATCACCGCTTACGGCTGGAAGACTTCGCAGGACACACTGCGGAGTGGCGCCACTCGACCAGTCCTTCGCACCACTGGAGGACTCCCGGGCTTCGGCGCGGTCATGGTCCGTGTGCCGGCGCAGCAGCGCACGATCATCATGTTGACCAACATCCGTACGATGACGTGGCGGCTCGAGGACTTCGCCGCCAGCATCAGCCGCCTCCTCGACGGCAGCCCCTACTCGTTACCGAAGCGCTCGGTTGCCGAGTCGCTCGCGTCGGACGTAAAGGCCCGGGTTTCGCCCGAACTGATCGAGCGGCGTTTCGAGCAGATGCGCACCGACACTGCCCGTTATGCGCTGTCGGAAGCGGAGCTGAATCGACTGGGATACCACGCGATGAACTCCTGGCGAGACGTGCCGCGCGCGATAGAAGTTTTCCGGTTGAATGTCCGTGCCTTTCCGAGGTCCGGGAACGTGTACGACAGCCTGGGCGAGGCGTATCTCGTTCATGGGGACACGGTCCGGGCGCGTGACAATTATCGCCGATCGCTCGAGCTCGACCCCAACAACAGCAACGCCGCGGACATCCTGAGGCGCATCGGGCCACCACGCTGAATCGCCAGAACGAGGCCGCGGATCTGGAATGACTGAGCCCACATGGCGCGCGTCCGCCGATGCAGCCACCATCTATCAAGACCAGGTTGTTCCGGCTCTGATGGAAGAATGGGCGCCCCGAGTCGTCGATGCAGCCGAAATCCGACCGGGTCAACACGTCCTCGATGTCTGTTGCGGAACCGGCGTTCTCGCCCGCGCTGCGGCGACACGAACGGGCCGGAACGGAGCAGTCACGGGCCTGGATCTCAGCCCACGCATGCTGGCAATCGCAGCGCGATTGAGTCCTACACTCCAATGGCGGGAGGGCTCCGCTGACTCACTGCCTTTCCCGGACGAATCCTTCGACGCAGTCGTGAGCCAGTTCGGTCTGATGTTCGTTCCCGACCGAGTGTTGGCGCTTCGAGAGATGATGCGCGTGCTGAAACCCGGCGGGCGGGTCGCCGTCGCGGTGTGGACCTCGCTGAGCGACACGCCTGCCTACGAGGCGGAGGTCACGCTCGTCGAGAGACTGGCTGGGTCCGCTGCGGCTGACCCTTTACGCTCGCCATTTGTCCTGGGGGACCGAGCGCGAATGGCCGAACTGTTCCTCGCCGCTGGCATTCCTGACGCCACGATCGCATTGCACCACGGACGCGGAACGTTCTCGAGCATCCGCAATATGGTCGAACTCGATCTCCGGGTTCTGCTGCCGATGATGGACATTGCCCTCGAGGAAGAACTGATCGCGGAGATCCTCCGACAAGCCGAACAGGAGCTGAGGCCGCACGTCAGCATTGACGGTGACAAGGTGGTGTTTTCGTCGCCCGCCATTCTGGGAACAGCCGTCAAGCCGGCAAGGCAGTGAGCGTTCGTTTTTCTGCTGCATCAGGGGATTGTCCAGACCATTACCTGGTTCGCGCCTAACAACGGCACGAAGACCCGCCGGCGAGCGGGGTCGCAGCCGAAGTCACCCGGCAGGCTGCTCGCAATGAAGCTGTGATTGGCAGACACTGCACGTGATAGGCGTTGGCGCCACGCTACTCCGATCGCAGGACCAGCGATGGATCGACCGTGGCCGCGCGTCGGGCCGGCAGCCAACTCGCGAACGCGGCAACCAACACCAGGCACGACATGATAATGATGGCGACCACGGCAAGGCTTCCGACGGTCATTTGGAGTTGTGCGCCGACCATCCTGAGCGCGACGGCACTGAAAGGCAGTCCAATCAGCAATCCGAGCAGCGCAGTTCGCAGTCCAGTCATGAAGAACATTCCAACGACTTGATCCCGGCGCGCGCCGACGGCGATACGAACTCCGATCTCACGGCGCCGCTGACCGACCGCCACGGCCAGCATCGCATACAGCCCGATCGCAGCGAGCAACAAGGCGATCGCACCGCTTCCAAGGCCGGCTGCTCCTATACCTCTCAGCTCGTCGCGTTGCTCGGCGTCAAACAATGACATCGTCGTCAGGCGTGATATCGGAAATGAAGGTGCTTCGAGAAGCACGGTGGACCTGATGAGCGGTAACATGGGTTCGGCCGCGCCCCGGGTTCGAATGAGCAGCGCTCCACCGCGAGTCCCGCGTCGGGGAGCGAATGCCATCGGAGCGTCGCTCTCGAACATGTACGCGCCGCCGATCCCCGCCCGCGCGACGCCAACAACTTCCATCTGCATGAGTCGCTGTTCAGGCATTACGACTGCGCGTACGCGTTGACCAACGGCGCCCGCCGGGAAAAGCTGTCGAGCGAGCGAATCGCCGAGAATGAGGGGCGGAATCTCGAGCAGGGAATCGGCCGCGACGAAGCCACGTCCGAGCACGATGGGCGCGTCGACCGCGTCCAGAAATTCGGGGACGACGTAGTGCAGATCCGCTTCAATGTTCACGATGGAGTCCGCACCCGGTACGTCAGGCAACGCCGACACACGAAGGATTCCAAACGCCGGCCGCGGAACCACAGCTGTTACTCCCGGCAGAGCACTCAACCGCTCGATGAGCCGCGGCGTGGGGTCGGGCCGGGAGAAGTTGTCGCCGGAATACGTGTCGAGGCTTACCACGATCAAGTGTTCGCGCAGCGCCGCGTGCGACGACGCTCGGAGATCCTGGGCCAGGAAGGCCAGCGCAGCGCCGAGGCTGACGATGAGTGGTTGTGCGATCGCGATCTGCGCGACGACGAATACGCGCTGCAGGCGAGTACGCGATGTCGCGGTGACGGCGCTCTCCTTCAGGACCTCGGACAGCGCTGTTCGTGTGGCGTGCAATGCCGGAGACAGGCCGCACAATGTCGCGGTGAACAGCGCGTACACCACGGTAAAGATTATGGTCGTGCCATTTGGCGTCACGTCAAAGCCATCCTGGGCTACCTCTACGACATGCACCATGGCGCCGAAGGCATACATGCCCAGCAGCCCGCCGAGCACTGCGAGGATGGCGATTTCAGTCACTAGTTGACGCACCACTCGCCAGCGGGAGGCGCCTAACGCCAGCCGGACGCCGATTTCGTAGCGTCGAGCAGTCGCGGCGCCGAGCAGCAGGGAGTTCACCGTCGTCGTACAGACCAGCAGGATGAGGAGCGCGATCGTGGTGAAGATCGCAATCTCGGGCGCCAGCTCGCTCCGGTACGGGCCCTGAACCCTCATCATCCCGCGGAGCCGCACGAGTTCAGCCGTCAGCAGCAGGTTGGCAGGAGTCTCGGGGCCTCCCGTGTAGGTCCGGCGTTCGCCGGGGACGTCGGGTGTTGATGCCGTCGGGCGCACTCGGGATGCGACCAACCGCACGGCAGGCATCGCATCTGCGATTGTGACGCCTGGCTGCAAGCGTGCCAATGCCTCAAACACCGCCACGTCGGGATTGCTGAAGAGGTGGCGATCGCCGGTGAGCGTCTCCCACGTGGAGAGCGGCAGCCAGATGGTGCGTGCATCGCCGGACTGCACCGGCCCGTTGAAACGGGGTGTCGTTATGCCGATGACCGTAATGGACGTCCCGTTTACGGCGATCGTCCGGCCGATCAGCGCGCCAGCATCCACGCCGTCAAGTGAACGGGCGAACTCGTAACTCACGATCGCGGTCAACTCCGGCGGTGAGAGCTGATCGAACCGTGACTGCTCGAATACGCGACCCGCAAAGAACTTCGTATCGAGTGTCCTGAAGTAATTCGGTGTGACGAAGATTGCGTGTGCGCTGATGACCCCGCGATCCCGAATCCGTGGATCGACCACAACGCCTTTCGCGGACCATCCGACGACCGATGAAAACGTCCGGATCTGGGCGGCATACGCCTTCAATTCTTCCCATGACAACTTCCTCGCATACGGGCGCACGTTGGCGCGACCCTGGATCTTCACCAACTGGGGATCGTCAGGCACCCCCGGCGCCGGGCGATACAACAGTCCGTTGAGGACGGAGAAGCCGGCGCTGCCGAAGCCGATGCCCAGCGCCAGCGTCAGCACGATCGTGATCGAAGACAAGGGCGTGCGCGCGAAGTACCGCGACGCGTGCCGCAGGTCATCCCCCACCCCCGTTATCCACTGCGCTCCACGTGCCTCACGACCCGATTGTTCAATCGATCCGAAGTGACCGAATTCGCGTCGTGCTGCCTGACGAGCCTCGCGCTCGCTCATGCCGCGGGCCAGGAAACGTGACGTGGCCTGCGCGAGGTGAGCGTCCAGCTCCTCGCGCATCTCGCGATCCAGGCGCTGTCGCGACGTGGCGGCCTGCAGCCACTTTCCCGCACGCCCGAGGAAGCTCATAGAGCAGCGCTCACGTGACCTTCAAGATGGTGGCGAGCGCACCGGCGAATTTCGCCCATTCGTCGCGCTGCTCCATCAGCTGCTTTTTGCCGGCCGCCGTGACCGAATAGACCTTCACCCGGCGTCCGGTCTTCGACTCCTCCCATTGGCTGCGAATGAGGTCACGCGCCTCGAGCCGGTACAGCGCCGGATACAGAGAGCCGGCATTGATGGTGAGCACGTCACGCGAAAGCGTCTGGATCCGCTGCGCCAGGTCGTACCCGTTGGTGGGCTCCGCCCGCAGCAACTGGAGGACGATGAGGTCGAGGGTACCCTGAAGCAGGGAGGGCGACTTGGATTGCATCGATGAGCACTAGATAGTCGAGTGCTCTTACCATATCGCTACGACCACTAGACAGTCAAGTGATCGTTGGTGCGCGATGGCTGATTCGCTATTGCGGCGGAATGGGTGGTGGCCCGTCAGGAATGTAGGGCTTGTAGACGAACCCCTTCGTCTGCTCCGCAAACTCTGCCCTGATCTCAGCGCGCTTCTTCGCGTCGTTGAAGAGGTCAATAGCGGTCGTGGCCATGATCTTTGCCGCGTGCACCATTCCCTTGTGACCGATCGACATGCCTGACGTCGCGACCGTGGGCCACGCATGCCAGGGCGCGTCCTTCGCGCCGGTGGTCACGGAGAAGTGCAGCGTTGGAACCAGCCAGCTCACGTCGCCGACGTCAGTTGAGCCGCCGTCCGGCGGTAGCCCCGGTGGATCGAGGGGACGGAGTGCGCCGTTGAGCCCATTTTCGGGAGTCCCCGCGGCGCGCTGGATCGCCTTGGCGAAATCCACTTCCTG
>DASRPK010000148.1:0-43742 GCA_035646395.1 Gemmatimonadaceae bacterium
GCGCGCGAGCTTGTAGTAGACCGCCGCGCGCCCCGGGGACTGGCGGAGGATCTTGCTGCACAGCGCGATAGCGTTGTTCAGGTATCCACGCTCGGCGTACATGTCGACGGCGCGTTCGTAGAATCCGAGCGCCTCGGTGACACTGCCCTTCCGCATGAGCATGTCGCCGACGCGGTTGAACAGCGGCACGTCTTCGTCGTCGAGGTCCTTCCCTCCCTCGTCGAGAATCTGGACGTACACCTCGAGCGCGCGGTCGAATTGCTTTTTCTGCTCCAGTTCAGCGGCGCGTTTCCGCAGGCGGACGAGATTCGCCGACATCAGGTGGTCCCCCCGCTGTACGCCTGCCGGCCGTCGACCCACGTGCCGACGCAACGGCGATCCCCGTACCAGTACGGCAGCTCGCGGATGTCCTCGATCTCGAAGAGCGAGAGGTCCGCCCGGAACCCGGGAGCGACCTGCCCGGTTTCACCAGCCAGGCCTAACGCGGCAGCCCCGTTCACCGTCGCGGCGAGCACCGCTTCCGCGGCCGACATGCGGAGCTGGCTCACGGCGAGGGAGAGGATCAGCGGAAAATTCGGCGTGGGTGACGTGCCGGGATTGAAGTCGGTCGCCAGCGCAACCGCCGCGCCGCGCTCGAGCAAGGCACGCGCCGGCGCCTGCCGTTCCTTGCCAAGAAAGAGCAGCGTCCCGGGCAACAGTGTCGCGACCGTGGGAGCGGTGGCGAGTGCCGCGATGCCATCGTCGGTGATCGCGCCGAGATGGTCGGCGGACGTCGCGCCAAGTTCGGCGGCAAGTTCCGCCCCGCCTGACGAGCGCAACTCGTCGGCGTGCAGCTTGAGTCCCAGGCCCGCCTGACGCGCAGCGCCAAGGATGTGCCGTGATTCGGCCACGGTGTATGCGCCCGGCTCGCAGAACACGTCGGCGAAACGCGCGAGTCCCTGCTGCGCGACACGAGGGATCATCTCATGCACCAGCAGCTCGATGTAGTTGGAACGGCCATCAGCAGTTGCGCGAGCCTCGAGGGGTATTTCGTGGGCACCGAGGAAGGTCGGCACCAACCGTAAATGGACGATTGAGGCCACCTTGGCGATTACATGCAAAGTCTTGAGTTCATCCTCGAGCGTAAGTCCATATCCTGACTTAACTTCCACCGTCGTGGTGCCGTGGCTGGCGAGCCGCTGGAGGCGCGGGATGGCGAGCCCGACCAGATCTTCGGCGGATCGCCCGCGCAGATCCCGCACGGAGGAGTGAATTCCACCGCCTCGCCGCGCGATCTCCATGTACTCGAGTCCGGCGGCTCGCAGCTCCTGTTCTTCGGCACGGGGGCGACCGAAAATCGCGTGCGTGTGGGAGTCGACGAGTCCCGGCATGAGGACCCCGCGCCGGCAGTCGACGCGGTCGAAGCCTGCATAACGAGTCTCGAGGGCGTCCTGCGGCCCGACCTCGGCGACCTTTCCCTCCCGCACCGCGACAGCGACTCCGCTCTGCACCCCGGCATCCTTCATTTCGGCGCCGCGCCGCGCGCGGGCTGGACCGGTACACGTGACGATCTGAGATGCGTTCACGAAGAGGAGTCCATCACCTGAGGGTCGAGCCTCGATTGCTCGATCGCTCACGCGTAAGGTCTCGCCATGACATCACGGACGCGCGAAAGTCTCAACGGGGCCTGCGCTTCACCGCGGCACGCGTAAAAGCAACGGTTGCACTCGATCGGCTCGTAGCGCTTGAAGTCGCGCCAGTGGAAATCCGTGGGAAAGTCGGGGCACCGTTTTACATGCCCGGTCGGGTCGATATGGATCGTCCGGATCCCCGACCGGCACGGTTCCGTAATCTCGCCGCGAAGGTAACGCGGGATCTGCTCGAGGTAGTAGTCGGAGTTGGTAATGACGCCACGGCGCCGGCGCTTCAACGCCAGCAACGCCGATACGACATCCTGGGCAGCATCGATCGTTCCGTTCTGAAGCAGGTGGTCGCGGTTCCCATTCTTGAAATCGGTGTAGACGCTGAAATTGACGCCCACGCCGAGCTCCTGCGCGACACGTACAACTTCAAGGACGTGATCGAGGTTGTCGCGCTTGATCACGGTATTGAACCGGATCGCGTCGATGCCGGCGCTCCGCATGGCGGAGACCGTGGAGAAGATCTTCTGCGTCAACCCGGGAATGCCGCGCTCCGCGTCATGGCGCCCGTCGACATAGTCCAGGGAAATGTTGAACTGGCTGACGCCGGCGTCCCAGAGGGAGCGGCCGCGCTCGGGAGTCAGCATGCCGCCGTGCGTCAGCAGCGTGATGTATTTCAGCCGGATGGCGTCGCGGACCGCTGCCACGAGCTCCTCGAGGTCCCGTCGGAGGAGCGGCTCGCCGCCGGTAAACGTCACGAGCATGGGATTGAAGAACCGCGCTGCGTCCGCGCACCGCTCGGTTTCCTCGTTCTTCGTCGATGCCGGCGTCTTCCAGTAATCGCAGAACCCGCACCGCGCGTTACAGCGCATGGTGACTTCGAAGTGCACCAGGACGGGCCGCCGCCTAACGCCAAGCCAGGCGTACTTGGCCAGGAACAGGGGGACATGCCACGGCTTGAAACGCGAGGAAAGCATTCGAGGTCAGACGCCAGAAGCCAGAGGCCAGAGGCCAGAGGCATCGTAAGTCCGGTGGCTTTGCTCTGGCCCCTGGCCTCTGACCCCTGGCCTCAAGGTCATGTTTCCCGCATCGGAAGCCGGATCCCCTCACGATCGGCAGTTGCCAGAGCAGACCCGTAGCCAGCGTCAGCATGCCTCGCAACGCCGATGCCGGGGTCGTTGGTCAGCACCCGCTCCAGGCGGATGCGCATTTCGGGCGTTCCGTCAGCCACGATGACCTGGCCGGCGTGCAGCGAGTTGCCGATTCCCACGCCACCGCCGTGGTGGAACGAGACCCAGGAGGCGCCACTCGCCACGTTGAGCATCGCATTGAGGATCGCCCAGTCCGCGATTGCGTCGCTGCCGTCCTTCATCCCCTCGGTCTCGCGGAAGGGGGAGGCAACGCTCCCTGTGTCGAGGTGATCGCGGCCGATGACGATCGGCGCGCTGAGCTCACCACTCGCCACCAGGTCATTCAACGCCACGCCAAAGCGCGCGCGTTGACCCTGGCCTAACCAGCATATGCGTGCCGGAAGGCCCTGGAACTGGATGCGCTCCCGCGCAAGCCCGATCCAGCGGCGCAGGTGTTCATCGTCGGGGAACAACTCGAGCACGAGTTCATCGGTGCGATGGATATCCTTCGGGTCACCGGATAACGCCACCCAGCGGAACGGGCCGCGCCCCTCGCAGAACAATGGCCGCACATATGCCGGCACAAAGCCCGGGAAGGCGAAGGCCTCAGCAACGCCGGCATCGAAAGCCACCGTCCGGATGTTGTTCCCGTAGTCGAAGGTGATGGCGCCACGGGCCTGGAGTGCGAGCATAGCCCGGACGTGCTCCACGATCGACGCCGTCGACCGCCGCACGTAGTCGGCCGGGTCGCCCCGCCGCAGGTCGGCGGCGGCAGCGAGTGACAGCCCGTTAGGCACGTACCCGTTCAGCGTGTCGTGGGCACTGGTCTGGTCGGTGACGACGTCCGGCGTCACTCCCCGTCGCACCAGCACGGGCAGCACGTCGGCCGCATTCCCGACCAGCGCCACCGAAAGCGGTCGCCTGGCCGCCACCGCCTCGCGGATCCAGCCCAGCGCTTCGTCCAGCGAATGTGTCTTCCGATCGCAGTACTTCGTGGCGAGGCGCTTGTCGACGCGAGCCTCGTCCACTTCGATGCCTAACAAGGCGGCCCCGCACATCGTCGCCGCCAGCGGCTGTGCGCCCCCCATGCCCCCCAGCCCGGCCGTGAGCACAAAGCGACCGGCCAGCGTCCCGCCGAAGTGTTCGCGTGCTACCGCGCCAAACGTCTCATACGTTCCCTGGATGATGCCTTGCGAGCCGATGTAGATCCACGAACCCGCCGTCATCTGGCCGTACATGATCAAGCCACGGCGCTCGAGGTCGCGGAATATGTCCCACGTCGCCCAGCGTCCCACCAGGTTGCTGTTGGCAATCAGTACGCGCGGTGCATGCGGATGGGTGCGAAACACGCCGACCGGTTTCCCGCTCTGCACGACGAGTGTTTCATCGTCGGCCAGCGTTCGAAGCGTTCGCACGATGGCGTCGAACGCCTCCCATGAACGAGCAGCGCGTCCGGTGCCGCCGTACACCACCAGATCCTCCGGACGTTCAGCCACGTCAGGATCGAGGTTGTTCATGAGCATCCGCAGCGCGGCTTCCTGCTGCCACCCACGGCACGAGAGGTCGGATCCCCGTGGCGCGCGAACGGTGCGGGGTCCGCTGCTCGTCATTTCAGCCGCGAGTGTGGTCATGAATCAGGTCAGGGGCCAGAGACCAGAGGGTACTGTTACGTAAGCTCCGGTGCTCTGAACTTCTCCGCCGCGATCGCGTCGGCTATCAACAAGATATCCGGTGAGACCGCCCGATCGCGCTCCATCATGGGCACCAGGTCGCGCACCGTGCGATAAGCGCGCTCGACTGCCGCACTGGACCGCAGCGGACGCCGGTAATCGATGCCCTGCATCGCGCAGAGCAATTCGATCGCGAGCACGTTTCTCAGGTTCCCGATGATGCGCCGGAGCTTCCAGGCGGCGCCCATCGCCATCGGCACCACGTCTTCCTTGCTGCCGTCGGTCGGAATGGAGTCCACGCTCGCCGGATGTGAAAGCATCTTGCACTCGCTGGCCAGGGCTGCGGCGGTGACCTGCGCAATCATGTAACCCGAACTGACACCGGCGTCCTTCGTCAGAAACGGCGGCAATCCCTGGTTCAGGTCCGGATGCACCAGCCGATCGATGCGTCGCTCGGAAATCACCGCAAGGTTCGTGAGCCCGATCGCCATCATGTCAAGCACCATCGCCACGGCCTGACCGTGAAAGTTGCCGCCGCTGAGCAAGGCGCCATCATCGAACACGAGCGGGTTATCGGTGGCGGCGTTGATTTCGCGACCGATGATGTCACCCGCAAAGCGAAGCAGATCGTGGACGGGGCCGTGAACCTGGGGCATGCACCGTAAGGCGTAAGCATCCTGCACGCGTGTATCACCGACACGATGCGACTCGCGAATTTCGCTGTCCTCGAGCAGCGACCGCAGCAACCCGGCCGATACGATCTGCCCCTGCTGGCCGCGGGCGTCGTGGATCCGCGCGTCGAACGCATCGGGCGTTCCAAGGAGCGCTTCGAGTGACGCGGCACCTGCCACATGCGCGGCCTCCCACAACAGCCCGGCATCGTAAAACGCCAGCGTGGCAACGGCGGTATGAGCCTGCGTGCCATTGGCGAGCGCAACGCCTTCTTTCGGCCCGAGCGAGACCGGCTGCAGCCCGGATCGAGCCAGCAGCGACGATGCGGTGGCCCGCTCGGCGCCATGAAACAGGTCTCCTTCGCCAAGCATCGCGAGCGCGAGGTGCGACAATGGCGCGAGATCGCCGCTCGCGCCAACACTGCCCTGCTCCGGAACGGGAGGATACAGGCCGGCGTTCAACATCCCGAGCAGCAATTCACTCAGCTCGGGACGCACGCCGGAATGCCCCTTCGCCAGCACGTTCGCGCGAAGCAACATCATGGCGCGGACTTCTTCCTCGGGGAGCAGCGGACCCACGCCCGCCGCGTGGCTCCTGACGAGGTTCACCTGAAGTTCGGCGAGCCGCTCGGGGGGAATGGCGATATCGGACAACTTGCCGAAGCCGGTGTTCACGCCGTACACGGCGTCGCCGGCGTTCAGTTTTGCCTCCACCACGTCGCGCACGCGCTGCATGCGCCCGCGCGCCTTGCCGTCCAGCGTCACGGTGGCCCGGTTACGCGCTACACGAACGACGTTCGCAATCGTAAGAGAACTTCCGTCTACCGCCACCGCATCGGTCATGGCGCGGAATGTCCCTGCCGCCAGCAACCAATTCAAGTGCGGAATGTTCAGCGGCGGACTCCCGTGTACCCACGCGGGTAGTCGCGCGTATCCCAGTCGAACTTGATGTCGGGTTGCGCCTTGAGCGAGATGTGGAAGTTGAACGTGAAGTTGCCGTTGGGCGCGCGCATGAACGCGAACGTCGCGTTCCAGTCGTGCATCTCGCGCGTCAGGGTGAACAGCTGGCTGGCAAACTCCTTTCGCTGGAAGTCGTACGTGGTCGACCACGTCGCGCCCCACTTCTCGGTGATATGGAAGGAGAGGTTCGACTGTGCGTTCGCCTGTGCCGGCGTCACGAAATACGTCCCGCCACCGGTTCCGCCGACACCAGCGCCGTGCGAATCACTGGTCGGCGCGAGTCGTTGCACGCAACTCTCGTACAGCAGAACGTCGAGCTGGTACGGGAGGCAGTCGGCAAATGGATCGACGGTGACCACGCCCGATCCGACCGGTGGTCGCGTGCGTTGGGCGCTGTACGTCAGGCTCCACTGCCAGCCGGCGCCGGGCGGAACGCTCATCTGACCAGCGATCTGGCTGATCGATCCGGCGATCGGCTGGCCGGCTACGAAGCCGGGCGTTGACTCCGACGGCGATGAGGGCAGGCTCGGACTGCTTCCCGGCGCACCAGATGTCAGGGAGTCGGCGAGGTTGATGCCCAGCAGCCGCGCAATTCCACGAACGATCGGTGAGGCCGGCCCGAGAGACAGCGAACCGCGAATGGATTCACGGTACGGCTTGAAGACCGACGTGTCCGAGATGGGATCGCCCTGGAACAGCGACCAGTCGATGCCGATGTCGAAGCCAGGGAGGAGGTCCGAGCGCGCGGTAATGCCGAAGTTCCGGTTCGTCAGGCCTGTCTTCTTCGTTATGCGCGCGCGCTCGAAATCCCAGCCGAGCGAGGAGAAGGTCAGCGCCAGGAGCTTGATCTTCTGCCACTGCTCCTCGGGCAGCGAGTCCGATCGCGGCCGGAGCTTCGCCTCGAACGTGGTATTGAGGCCGAGGCTCAGCGTCTGCTGGCGGTTCGCGCCGAGGTAGCCGATACGTGTGCTCCCTACGGCCTCGAGATACTCGTCACTGACGTTCCCGGCCGGGGTGTACTGGAAACTCAGCGACGGTGCAATCGAATGACGGATGGCGGCAACCGGACCGAATCCCGGGAGACGCCGATAGAGGGTCGGCGACATGCTGACGCCTAACGCCGGCCGCAGCGAGTTGGCGACGAACCGGTTTCCGGTCCGCTCCGATCGCACCAGGAGGCCGTGCGGGTCGACCTTCTGGATGCTGACCGTGGGCGAGAGGTTCCAGGTTCCCTGGAAGAAGCCGGGAAGCGAAAACCCGGTCGTCCAGTCGACTTCGGTCAGGTACGTCCGTTTGTAAACTCGCGTTTCCTTCTTCGTCGTATCGTTGACGTCCACCACCACCCGGCGTGACGGAAAATCATTCATGCGATCGGTGATGCTGAATGAGTTCCGCCAATCAAAGCCGAAAATCTGGACTGGCGTATCGAACCGCATGGTCGTATTGCGCGAGTTGCGGTCGAGCGCAACGCTGTCCAATACTCCGCCGCTTCCCGTGATGTAGCGATAGCCGAAATCGCCGACACGGTCGATGTGGAGGTTTTCCGTGTTGGTCAGGTTGAACGTGGGAGTCCACGTCAGCCAATCGCCGGCCGTGATCGGCTTCGATGTAATCGACAGCGTGGGGAAGGTCCGATCGATTGCCTCGCGCCCCGGGAACTGTTGCTGCGTGCCCCCCAGCGAGAGCGAAAATGGCCCGCGTCCCGTGCTGAAGTTGAGCTGCGACGAAATCGTCTGGATGGCCGCGAACGGATTGAACTGCGTGTTCCGCTGGACCGTCGTGTTGGTGACGTAGTTGAGGTTCGCCGAGAGCTTGGTGCGCTGCGAAAATTCCTGCCGGTGACTGAGCGAGTACTGCTGGTTCGTCGAGCCATCGCGGAGGAAGTGCTGCGACAGACCCAGCTCGCCGGCGAGAAACCGGTCCTGCCAGGCGTACCGCATGCGCGTGTTGAACTTCACCCAGCCGGGATCGCCCTCGTCAGGCCTGGCGCTGCTGCGCCAATCCATGGTGAGCAGCGCGTCGAGGTAATTGCTGAAGGCGAAGTAGTAGCCGAAATCCTCGACCATTCTCCGGTAGCCGGAGCGATTGCGGATGATGTCTGAAAATCCGACGCGTGGCGGAATGATGCCGCTGCGCCGTCCGCTACGGACGTCCTGGACGATGAACGGCAGCCAGAATACCGGCACGTCCGCGATATAGAGGATGGCTGGTCGCGCGACGATGATGTCCTTCGCGATCATCTTGATTTCGGTCGCCGCGAAGTGGAAATGCGGCACAGTTTCGGTGCAACTGGTAAACATGCCGCGCCGGCCGTAGAACCTGGACAGGCCGTTGTCGGTCGTGTCCCCCTTGAATGCGGCGGAGCCGGCGTGGAGGATCCAGCGTTGGCCGCTCTCGACGGCCGTCGATACCTCGTAGATGGAGCCTTCGCGGTTCGTGATGTCGTAGCGCAGTCTCTGCCGGCCGATCACGTCGTCGGGGCCGCGCGCAGGGTCGCGCAACAACACCGTATCCCCGCGGGCTTCGAGCAGCTGCGTCGAATCGTTGTAGACGATCGTGTCGCCTAACATGATCGCCGAGTCGCGCGCCACCTGCGCCTTGCCGCGCAGGTACATCTCCTTTTCCTTCGCCTGCAGCCGAACCGAATTCCCCTGATAGCGGGTGATGGAATAGCCACTCCGCGACAGCAGGTCCGCCATCACGGAGTCGGGGTCATTCCAGGTGATGGTGCGCTTCTGCGCCGTCGTGTCCGGGCGCAACAGTCCGCGGCGCACCGAGTCCGCGCGGGCGAGCGAATCGAGTTGGGCGATCGAGTCGCGCCGGGCGATGGAGTCGCGCCGGGCGATGCTGTCGGGAACGGGGGGGCGGACGGGGACCTGGGCGTGAACTGCCCCTGTCCACAGCGTCAGAGTAATCAGAAAGAGCGTCGCGTACAGAGGCTGGACGTGGGACGTGGGACGTGGGAGGAACCTCTCACATCCGATTTTCACTGCTTCACCGGCGGCGCGCGTGGCGTTAGCCGCGAACCGCCGTGTCACGCTGGAGCTCCCGACGCGCGCGCCTCGGCTGCTTCCGCTGCTTTTTCGCGACGCGCTTTCCACCGGAAAATGACCGCCGATAATATGACGCTCAGTTCGTACAGCGCGTACAGCGGGCCCGCCATCAGGAGGAGACTCATCGGATCCTGGCCCGGCGTGATGAACGCGCCTAACAGGATCGAGCCGACGATGGCGAACCGACGGAACCGGTGCAGCATCGAAGGCGTGACGATGCCTAACAATGACAGCAGCAGAATGACCGTCGGCAGCTCGAACGCCACGCCCAGCGCCACCGACATCCCCATCGCGAAGCCGAAGTACTCGGACACGCCGATCATCGGCTGCAGCGATTCCGACTGGATGCCGGCAAAGACTTTCAGCGTGAGCGGCAGGATGACGAACCACGACAGGGCGCAACCGGCGAGGAACAGGAGTGCCGCCATCACCAGGATGGGGATGACGACTTTTTTCTCGTGTGAGTACAGGGCCGGAGAGAGGAATCCCCAGAGGTGCCACACGATAACCGGCGATGCGATAATGGTTCCGAGCAGGAGCGACAGGTTCATGATGACCCGGAAGCCCGCCGCGGGATGCGTGTAAATCAGCTTCCCATCCGACAGGTAGGGCTGGATCGGATCGGCCAGGACGCGGAGGATGAAATCGTCGTTCGTGAACAGGAAGTAGAACGACAGGCCCACGCCAATGACCAGGGCCCCGAGGGACCAGACGAGGCGCCACCGGAGTTCCTCGAGATGATCGAGGAACGGCATTTCTCCTGCTTTACCCGGCGCCGCCATCGTACGGAACCTCAGGACGGATTCCGGGCGAGCCAGTCCGAGGCGAGTGTGGATTCATCTGACCGCGGGTATAGCCGGACGACGTCCTGCATCGCTTTACGAGCCTCGGGCATCTTCTTCTGGCGCGCGAGGGAGAGTCCAAGCTTGTACGTCGCAGTCGGCGCCGCGGCATCGGACGGGTGCCTGGCGACCACCAACCGGTACACGCTGTCGCCCTGCGCGTTATTCCCTTCGGCGTCGAAGGCATCGGCAATGCCTAACAGTGCGTCGGGGACGAGATCCGATCGCGGGTGCTCGGTGATCAGCCGCGTAAAGGCATCCCGGGCCGACGACCATGCGCGCGCCGTCAGCTGATCGCGCGCAATCTGGTACAACACGTTAGGCCCTTCGGACAACGCCGGCGCTGGTACGGGCGGCCTGGTCGTGTCGCCAGGCGCCGTGGGCGCCGGGGGCATCGTTCGGAGCGCCTGTTCATTGATCTGACGGCTGCGCTCTTCCAGGTCGGCCCGGAAGGTCCGCATCGCCTGGGCGCTCGCGCCCATCAACTCGCCCAGCTGAATGAGCCGTTCGCCGAGCGAGTACAGCTCCTGGCGAGTCGCGCCCTGAAAAGTGGTCAGCCGCATGCCGACGTCCCGCACCGAATCGCGAATGGCGACCAGGTTCGTGGTCAGCGTATTCGAGATGTCCGTCAGCTGGCGCGCGCGCGCCGAATCCGCCCGCGCCTGCATCGACCGGAGGGAAAGGATGTCCTCCTGGATGATGCGCACATCATTGCGGGTGGCGAAGCAGGCGCTCGAAGCGAAAAGGAGCGCCGCCGGTCCGATCAAACGAAGCTTCATGGTCAGACGGGGTACGGGGGAACTCGGGGTCAGACCCCAATTTCCCCGGAGGGGGTCACCGGTGACACAGGAAATTGGGGTCTGACCCCGAGTTTCCGTCCCCCGGTACGTCAAATCTAGCCGAAGCGACTATTGCGGCACCGTAACCGTGCCGGCTGTGATCTCGAACTCAGCGCGCCGGTTCCTCGACCAGGCGCTCTCATCCGCACCGGTGGTCATCGGACGCTGCTCGCCGTAACTCACAATGGCGATCCGCGCCGCGTCGATTCCGTTGTCAGTCAGGTACCGCTTCGCTGCAGCCGCGCGGCGCTGTCCCAGCGCATCGTTGTACTGGTCCGATCCCCGCTCGTCGGCATGACCAGAAATCCGGATCTGGATTCCCGAGTTTGCCCGCAGGATCGGGAGCTTTGCGTCGAGGGCAGCTTTCGCGTCGCCACGAATTTCAGCCGCGTCGTAATCGAAAAAAATCATGGACGTCAGCGTGGCCGTGGCCCGTGCCACGGCGGACGCGCGATTACGGGCATCCGCTTCCGCGGCGAGCCGTGCCCGCTCAGCTTCCGCGGCAGCAGCGGAATCCGCAAGCCGCTGGCGGCACGCGGCATCGCAGGTCTCCGTCGGGGCAGGAGGAGGAGTCGTGTCAGCCGGCACGATGGTCTCGGGAGTCCTGCGACAACCAGAAATACCAACGACCGCGATCAGCGCCAGCACAATCCCTCGGTGGATACGCTTCATTTCAGTTCCTCTGGGGCGGGTGGGCGGGGGAGAGAAAAACTGGAATGCTTAGTGGATCATGAAACGGGGCGACCATGCGCCAGCCTTCGCGCCGCTCGCCGCACGCGTGAGTTGTCGGACTCGACCCGTTTCAGTGTCGAGCACCCAGAGCTGCCAGCTGCCGGACCTGTTCGACGTGAAAACTAGATGGCGACTATCCGGTGACCACGATGGATCTTCGTTGCGACCTTCACTCGTGTATTGCTTCGGCGATCCCCGATCGCGCGGGCTGACGGAATAGATCTGCGCTGCGCCACCCATTTCAGCCTGGAAGGCGACCAGCCGCCCATCCGGCGACCACGACGGGTCGGTGCGTTGCGATTTGTCGCCGAAGTTGAACGGGGTCAACGCCTCGGCGTTTGTCCCGTCGGCGTCGGCGATGTAGAGACCCAATCCGCCTGGACGGTTCGTGACGAAGACGATACGGCGTCCATCGGGGCTATACGACGGAGACACCGCGTCCATGCTGCGGCTGACGGTGACGCGCCTCGGCGCCTCCGTGCCGGAAACAGGTGCGGCATAAAGATCCGTGCCGTTTTCCATACCATGTGCGTACAGAATCGTCTGGCCATCAGGTGAAAAGATGGGCGACGTATTCACGGAACCATTCCGTGCCGGCAGCGTGCGCGGTGACGCCAAGCCATTACCGTTCATCTCCGCGATTCGGACGCGTGTGCCTTCCTCAGTCATGACGACGTACGCGAAATGCGTCGCCTTGGGATGCCAGGCCGGATAGAGCTGCGCCAGCCCACCCGGCGCAGTCACTACGGCAGGGTTGGCGCCATCGCTATCCACCTGCCAGATCCTGCCGGCTGACTGGTAGAGAATCCGCGTAGCGGCAATACCTCGCACGCCGGTCACCCAGAACTCGATCGCGTCGGCAATGGCGTGAACCTGCTGGCGCCATTCGGGAGACAAGCCCACGGCGCTCAGCGGGAAATCCTTTACGCGTTCCACCTTCTGCGTGCGCACATCGTGCACCGCGACGTGAAGCCCCGTAGCCGTCATCGTCGCCTGCACCAACGCCGCGGCTCCCAGGCGGGCATAGAGCGGATAATTGAATCGCCCGCGGCCAGCGTCGGACGCGGTGTCCATAACGAGTGATTCGCCGGCGATCACGTTCGCGCGGTCACTGTAATCGAGATCGCGCTGGAGGATCGCGCGAATCGAGTCGCCGTTGGCGCCGCTCACCGGGAGCACCAGCACACCGGGCTTCGTACCCGGCGCATACGTTAGGCCGATACGCACGGTAAGCGATGAATCCTGGGCCGACGCCGAAGTACCGCGCAGGAGTACAGCCAGCGCGGCCACCAGTGCCAGGGCGCAGGAACGCCGGACCGATAGTCGCATCATCGGATGATCTTGGGGTCGAAGGTGAAAATAACCGTAAGCGCGTCGTCGCTGTACCCGTCAGGCAGCGGACCGAATGCACGCGCCGAACCTGCCGCTTCCACCGCGCCCTTTGCCTCGAGATCGAAACCGTAGCTGCCCGACGGCTTCACGACCGAGATCGCGACGACGCTCCCGTCTCTCCTGATGATGAATTGCACGTCCGCGCTGAGCATCTGCTTCTGCCGCGGATCGAACCGCAGCGCGATCTGCGTGATGATGTTGTGCAGGTAGGCGGGATACGGAAATTCCTTTCCGGCCGTACTGACGTTCGCGACGTCCGTTCCCTTCCCGCCGGTTTCGCCTCCACCGGCCTTTGGAGCCGGGGTATCGAACCGTGCGCTCTTCGCGTCAGGCACCTGCGTCGCGCGCGACGGGGTGCGCGCCGTCTCAGGAGCGCGTTTCACCGGTGGCGCCGGGATCGTCTCCTTCGGCTTCATTTCCGCGCGCTTTGGCAGCGGGGCGTCAGGCTCGCTTTTCGGCACGTCGTTCACGACGCCGACCTGCCGTGGGCCGGCAGGAGCCGCGATGAGCGTCACCGCGTACACTTCGCCCCTGGGTCGGGACCCGCGAGCCGCCACCAGGGCCAGCACCACCAGCGCGATGTGGACTACCGCCGAAAGCGTAACCGGCAATCCAAGCGGTGCGCTGCCTGACGAGTTCCGCAACACGTGACTCACTGCGGCGGCTCCTGCTCGGTGGCAATGCCGAGGTTTATGACGCCCGCGTTCCGGATCACGGTGATGACACGTGACACGCTCTCCCAGTCGGCGCCCTTATCGGCCTGCAGCGTCACACCTCGGGCGGCGTTCGGACCAACCATCGTCTTGAACACCGCACGGAATTCGCGGTAGTTCATGAGTGTCTTGTCGACGAAAATGCGGCCGTTGCGGTCGATGCTGACCACGATGCTGCTCTTGTTCTCCAGCGGCTTCGCGTCGGCAACCGGCAGCTTCACGTCCACGCCGCCCTGCATGAGGGGCGCCGTGATCATGAAGATCACGAGCAGGAGCATCATCACGTCGATGAGGCTCACCACGTTGATCTCAGCGTTCAAATGAAGCCGCCCGCTACGCCTGCGTCTCAACTCGCCTGAATCCTCCTCTGGCCTCTGGCCCGCTGGCCTCTGGCCTAGATTCTTCCTTCTCTCGCCAGCAACGCGATCAGTTCAGATCCAAACCCCTCAAGCTCGCCGTCGATCCCGTTGAGCTTGTTTGCGAAAATGTTGTACCCGAAGACGGCCGGGATGGCGACTGCCAGTGCCAGCGCCGTAGCGGTCAACGCCTGCGCCACGCCCGGAGCGACCGCGCCAATGTTCCCTGCCCCTTCGCGCGTGATGCCGAGGAAGGCCGAGATGACGCCCAGCACCGTCCCCAGCAGGCCGACGAGCGGACTGACTGAACCAATCGTCGCCAAGGCCGTCAGGTATTTCCCCAGAGCATCTCGTTCGGCATCGGTCTGCGAATCCAGCACCTGACGAAGCGCTTCCACCTGACCCGCAGTGAGTCGAGTCCGTTCCAGAGTTGGTGCCGACGACGTCGTCATGTCCGTGAGGAACGTGTTCGCGCGCATGAACACGCGCGTAAACGGGTTGGACTTGCCACGTGCAGCGATCCGCGCCGCCTCTTCAAGCGTGTGCGCGCGCTCGAAATCCTGGACGAACTTCGTCCCGGCGCTCCGCACGTTCCTGTACTCCAGCCACTTCGCGAAGATGATCGTCCAGCTGATCGCCGACAGCAGCGCCAGAAATGCCAACACCACCTTGGTGACGGTGTCCGAGGCCGTGATCAACTCCAGCGGCGTGGTCGGAACCGGCTGGCCTACCTGCATGATGGACGCGATCACTTCACGTCACCGCGCGCGCGTCCCGCGAAGTATTCGTATGTCATGCCCAGACCATCCTCCAGGTTGATCTTCGGCCGCCACCCTAATGACGCCACCGCCTTCTCATTCGACACAGCGGACCGGGGCAGCTCGCCCTGGCGGGCCGGCAGATGCTGAAGCGGAACCGATACTCCAGCCGCGCGTCGCAACGTCTCGGCCAGCTCGAGCACTGATGTTTCTCGCCCCGTGCCGATGTTGAAGGCGCGGACGTCCACCTGGCGCGCCGGCGGCAGGGAGACGGTCGCCGCGGCCAGGTTGGCGCGCGCCACGTCTCCTGCAAACACATAGTCGCGGGTTTGCCTGCCATCGCCGAAGACGGTGAGGGCTTCACCTTTCAGGATCTTGTTACAGAAGATCGCGACGACACCGGCCTCGCCATGTGGATCCTGCCGTGGGCCATAGACGTTCGAGTACCGCAGGGCGACCGTGTCGACATTGTGGACACGCGCGTAGTAGCCCATGTACAGCTCGACGCTCAGCTTGGCGATCCCGTATGGTGATTCGGGATCCTTCGGCATGGTCTCCACGCTGGGGATCGAGACGAAGTCGCCGTAGATCGCGCCGCCGGTGGAGGAGAAGACGACGCGTGTCGGATGTCCGGCGGTGCGCACCGCCTCGAGCAGGTTGATAGTCCCGAGGATGTTGATGCGGGCGTCGGCCACGGGGTCCGTCACGCTCTTCCGGACGTCGATCTGGGCGGCGAGGTGGAAGAGCACATCGAAGCGACCGGAGTGCACCACGCGCGCTGCGTCGTCCGACGAGATGTCCATCTGATGGAAGCCGGCGCCCGTCGGAATGTTTTCGCGCCTGCCTGACGAGAGGTTGTCCAGGATCTCGACGTCGTACCCTTCCTGAAGCAGCAGGTCGGCCACGTGTGAGCCGATGAATCCCGCACCGCCGGAGACGAGTGCCCGTCCCGTCATGCGCCCGCCCCCGCCATCGTGTGCCATCCGCCAGCGTGCATCGCGATCTCCCCCGAAGTCATGAACCGCGCTCAACGAGGTGCAGATGACCTAACGGCGCGGGCGTTAGGGGCCCGCGCCGTGTACGGCTGCACCAACGTCGGCTTAGAGTGAGCGCCCGTGAACGGCGCCAATCTAATCGAGCGCGCCCTCGTTATGGGAGCTTTTCTGTCACACGCACGCGCAATCCTGCCGTGAGCGAGCCGAGCGACTGACGCACCACCAGTGCGGTCGCGGTGCGCTGGTCGACACGCACGATGTCGGCGCTGGCGACCACCGCACTGCCGTTGGAGCCGAAGATCGTGATGCGGTCTCCGAGGCGCAGGCCGAACTCGGAACCCATGTCGAGGATCAACACGTGCTGTAGCGTCGGGAGGTTCGATCCGCTCGCGACCCAGACCACGCTGCCCCACGGGCCGTCGGGAACGGGAACGAGTGAATCGGACTTGGAGGCTGGAGGCGCCATCGCCGGAAGGAGAATGTCGTCGCACGACATCTTGTCGTACTGCGCCACAACCTCGGTAAAGGCAGCGCCATCGCGGCTCGTCAGGCGCACCACGCCGGTCGGAATCGCAATGGTCCCCAATCCCGTGAGCACGGGTCCGCGCCTGACGAGTAACCACCGCGCCGAGGTGTCCATTGGGGACCCTGCCGGGAGCTGGACCTCCATCGTTCCATGGAGCAGGACGCCACGGGCTTCCGGAGCATTGGTCGGTCCCACAGAGACACAACGTCCACCGGTGTCGAGAAGGACATCATCGGCGACGAACGGCGCGGAGATGCCCTCGAACACGTTCGCGGGCACTCCGGGGTCGGTGTTCGAGTACCGGATCGAATCCAGCGGGACGAACCCACCGACATGTTTTGCACCGAAGAAGATGGTACGCCTGATCGTGTCGGTGATGTAGGGCCGCTGGGTGACGCGTCTTCCCGCATCGGTCGGCGTCGCTGATACCGTCGACACTAACGGCTTGGCTGCTTTCCCCGGTCCCGGTATGCGCAGCCTCGTACCAACCGCCAGCATGCTCCGATTCCGAAGCGACGGATTCGCGGCGAGGAGTTCCCTCCATCGATTTCCGTCGCCGAGGTACGCCGCCGATAATTTCCACAGCGTGTCACCCGGTTTGACGATATGGTTACGCGCCGGGTCAGCGCGCTGGCCAGAAAGTCGCGCGGGGGCCATCATGGCCCCCGCAATCAGCATCACCAGCCAGCTAGAACGGTAGATCGTCGTCTTCATCTTCAAGAGCTCCTGGGAAATCCTCGAAGTCACCACCACCCCCGGAATCCGCTCCGGCAGCCGCCGCCGAAGAACGGGCGCGTTCAGGTGCTGCGCTGCGCGATCTCCCGCCATTTTCTGTGTCCCCGCCAGCGCCACCGCCACGCGATCCGAGCATGATCATTTCGCGAACCTTGATCTCGGTCGTGTAGCGCGTTTGCCCTTCGCGGTCCTGCCATTGCCGGTATTCGATACTGCCTTCGATATAGAGTCTGTCACCCTTCCGAACGTAACGCTCCACGACGTCCGCGAGCCCGCCACCCGACGCGCGCCCATTCCACAGCACACAGCGGTGCCACTCGGTCTTTTCCTGCTTGTCGCCACCCTGACCATTCCAGGTGCGGGTCGTGGCAAGGTTGAACTGCGCTACGCGCGCGCCGTTTGGCGTCGCACGCACTTCGGGATCGTTTCCGACGTTCCCGATCAACATCACTTTGTTCAGGCTCCGGCTCACGGCTCCTCCTGGCGAGAATAGGTAAGCACCTCGCCAGGCACAGTATGGACGATTGAGAACCGCCATACAAACCTGGCAACGCCGCACATAGTGTTTTAACGCACAGTGCGGCTATGGCGCAGCGCACTACAAATTGATCTTCATCACAATCGCATCTTCTATCGGCCGCGCATAGTACCGAGCGCGTTTTCCCACGGCTTGAAATCCCGCCTGCGAATAAAGCTTGATCGCGGCCTTGTTCGATGCCCTGACCTCCAGAAACATCTCGGTGCAGCCGCGAGCGCGCGCGCGTGCGGTCGCTTCCTCGAGCAAACGTGCTCCCAGGCCCTGTCGGTGCATGAGCCGGGCGATTGCGAGATTGGCGAGTTCGCATTCGACTCCGGCGGTGAGCACAATCGCGTAACCTACGACCGACGTTCCCGTCGTCGCGACGAGAAAAACGACGCGGTCCGCGTTGACGAGATCCACGAACGAGCGCCTGCTCCACGGATCGTTGAACACGGTGCGTTCAATCGCGGCGATATCGTCGAGATCGTCGTCCGTTGCCGGCCGAATCGTGACCACTGCCTGCCTCGTTCGCGTCGCCATCAGACGGTATCCAGTTCACGACCATGGGCCGCTTCCCAGCGCACCTGCGCTTCCGCCTTGCGCCCGTAGTTCGGCTCCCACGTGGTCATTTCCACCTGCTTCGCGATGCCTGCCTGAATGAGCCGGGCAAACCCTCGTGCGTGCGGATTCAGTGGCGGTGATTCGGATGGACCGATGACTTGCGCGCCACGTTCATAGGCATGTCGTTCCAGCTCCGAACGAGTTGTCCGGGAAGAAATACCGGGCACGATGTTTCCGCCCGCGTCGATCCTCACGTCGTGCCAGAAGAAATCGCCGCGCATTGCATCCATGGCAACGACGTAACTCCGCGGAGCCAGTTCTGGCTCAGCCGCGCCGACCACGAGCAGCGCCGACGGCGCGACAAGCAACGGAACGTTTCGAGCCACGCAGAAGCCCTTCGCGATGGATGCCGCGATGCGAAGCGAAGTAAAGCTTCCGGGCCCAGCGCCGCACGCGACTGCATTCACCCGATCCAGCGCGATTGAGTTCCTGAACAGCATGTCGCTGATGGCGGGCATGAGGCGCTCCTCCTGCTCACCGCGCATGGCGGCGACGGCCTCAGCCTGCACGGCTCCGTCGGCGATAAGCGCGACCGACCCTGCGTATGTCGAGGCGTCTAACGCGAGGACGAGCACGTCTCAGCCGACCGTCAGCGTGCGGCGAGTGTCGTCGCCGGGGATGTAATCCAGGTGGATGCGCATCGCCTCGTCAGGCATACGATCACCGGCGCGTTCCGGCCACTCGACGATAACAATCGAGCCACTGTTGATAATGTCGTCCCAGGCAATGTTCGTGAGATCCGCCGGGCCAGCCAATCGATAAAGGTCCAGGTGGAATAAACTTGAGCCGTTTGACTGATACTCGTTCACGAGCGCGAAAGTCGGACTGGTCACATCTTCACGAATTCCCACACCGCGACAGATCGCCTGCGCGAGTGTGGTTTTTCCTGTGCCGAGTTCGCCTTGGAGGGCGATGATGGTGCCGGGCTTCAGGCTCGCGCCGAGTTGTTGGCCCCAGTCGGTCAATTCGTGAATCGTGAATCGTGAATCGTTTGGCGATCCTCCGGCCTCTGGCCTCTGGCCTCTGACCTGCTGTGTATCATTTCGAGGCCCTGATTGCTGCGAATGCGTCCCGCCGACGTGGAGTCGCATCCCGCCTCGCCTTCAGGTCGAACACCTCGTCACGCAGCCGCGCCGCCGCTTCGAAGTCCAGCTCCGCCGCCGCGGTTTTCATCTCCGCCTCGAGCTGCTTGATCATCTCGTCCAGTTGCGCCGGATCGTAGGACGTCGACGCCACCTCGGCGACCTTCCGCAGCCGATCGCGCTCCTCCTTCTCCAGCCGGGAGTCAGCGACGCGCGTCGTGAAGCGGACCTCGTCGATGCTCTTGGAAACGCTCCGCGGTGTGATGCCGTGTTCGGCGTTGTACGCGACCTGGATCTCGCGACGCCGCGACGTCTCCTCGATGCATCGCTTCATCGAGTCGGTCATCCGGTCGGCGTAGAAGATCGCCCGGCCACGGACGTGCCGAGCCGCGCGCCCGGTGGTCTGGATGAGCGAGCGATCGCTGCGCAGGAACCCCTCCTGGTCGGCGTCGAGGATCGCGACCAGCGAGACCTCGGGCATGTCGAGCCCCTCGCGCAGCAGGTTGATGCCCACGAGCACGTCAAAATCGCCTAACCGCAGTCCGCGCACGATCTCCATCCGTTCGATCGCGTCGATGTCAGAATGCATGTACCGGACCCGCACCCCCATCTGCTGCAGATAGTCGGTGAGGTCTTCGGCCATTCGCTTGGTGAGCGTTGTGACCAGCACCCGCTCGGCGCGCTTCTCGCGAATGCGAATCTCGTTAAGCAGGTCGTCGACCTGGCCGCGCACCGGACGCACTTCGATCTCGGGATCGATGAGCCCTGTCGGCCGGATGATCTGCTCGACTACCACTCCCTCGCACATCTGGAGCTCGAGTTCGGCCGGCGTCGCGCTCACGAAGACAGCTTTCGGAACGAGCGACATGAACTCGTCGAAGATCAACGGGCGGTTGTCGAGCGCTGACGGAAGCCGGAATCCATACTCGACGAGCACTTCCTTCCGCGCGCGGTCGCCGTTGTACATCCCGCGAATCTGCGGCAGCGACACATGCGACTCGTCGACGATGACCAGGAAATCTGCCGGGAAATAATCCAGCAGGCACGCGGGGCGTTCGCCTTCACGTCGCCCGGAGAGGTGACGCGAGTAATTCTCGATGCCGGCACACGTCCCGATCTCGAGCATCATCTCGATGTCGAAATTGGTGCGTGACTCGAGGCGCTGTGCTTCAAGCAGCTTTCCTGCGTTCCGCAGGAGCGTGAGCCGCTCCGCCAGTTCTGCACGGATCGCTGCCACGGCGCGCTCGAGGCTCGGACGGTTCGTAATGAAGTGTTTCGCCGGGTAGATGCCGGCGCGTTCGAGGACGGCAATCGTTTCGCCCGTGAGCGCGCTGATTTTCGAGATCCGCTCGATCTCATCCCCCCACATTTCGACACGGACTCCCTGCTCTTCGTACGCGGGGAAGATCTCCACCGTGTCGCCGCGGACGCGGAACGTGCCTCGCTCGAACGCGACGTCATTGCGCGAGTACTGGATGTTCACCAGCTGCCGGAGGATCGTGTTGCGGGGGATCTTCTGGCCTTTCTCGAGCATCACCATCTGCTCGCGATATTCGATCGGATCACCCAGGCCATAGATCGCGCTGACGGTTGCCACGATGATGACGTCTTCGCGTTCCATGAGGCTCGACGTCGCGCGCAACCTCAGCCGGTCGATGTCCTCGTTGATCGACGCATCCTTTTCGATGTAGGTGTCCGTCGTCGGGACGTAGGCTTCCGGCTGGTAGTAGTCGTAATACGAGATGAAGTACTCGACGGCGTTCGTCGGAAAGAAGCTCTTCAGTTCCCCATAGAGCTGGGCGGCCAGCGTCTTGTTATGCGACAGGACCAGCGTGGGCCGGCCGTGATTCGCGAGGGCGTGCGCCATGGTCATCGTCTTCCCTGACCCGGTCACGCCGAGCAGGGTCTGGAAACGATCGCCGCGTTCGAGTCCCGCAATCAGCTCGGCAATGGCCTTGGGCTGATCACCTGCGGGTTCAAACGGCGCCTGAAGGACAAAGGGAGCGCGCGCCATGGACCAAATTTATCGGGTTTTCTTCGGTGCAGCCAACCCCAAAAACGGGGTCAGAGTCGTGTCGGAGTGCGACTCCGGTCCCCACTCTGACCCCGACTCGGGTCCCGACTCCGGTCCCGACTCTGACCCCGACCTGCGGTTCTATGTCGCTGGTGTCGCAACCTCGGTGGCGCTGACGGTGGGGGGCGTTTCCGTCCGCTGAGTCGCCACGGGAATTACCACACGAAACACGGTGCGTCCCGGCTCCGACTCAACCTCGATGTCGCCCTTGTTGTTGAAAATGAGCCGCCTGACGATGTCGAGCCCCATGCCGGTCCCCGAGCCAACAGGCTTTGTCGTAAAAAACGGGTCGAAGATGCGGTTCTTGATGTCGTCGGGAATCCCGTGTCCGTTGTCGATCACGCGCACTGAAATCGTGTCGTAATCCTGCTGAGCCGCGACGGTGATCTCACCACCATAAGGAACCGCGTCGAGGGCATTCTCCAGAAGGTTCATCCAGATCTGGTTCAATTCGCTGCCGAACGCGCGCGCGGGGAGAAGGTCGGCGGGGATTTCGAGTCGAAGCTTCACGTTCTTGTCGCGCAGCTTGCTCGCCATCAGCCGCGTTGTATCAGCCAGCCCGCGCGCAACGTTCACCGGCTCGGCAACGGCTGCCTGCCCCATATGGGTATAGCCCTTCACCGAGGCCACGAGGTCGGAAATGCGCTTGGTCGACTCCTGAAGTTCGCCGGCGATGGTGGTGATCGCGGCCGTCGCCGCGAGCCATCGCAACGCATCACTCAACACTTCGCCGCCGAAGACACTGGCGAGTTTTTCAAGACCGGCGACCGTCATCGCCGTTTCCGCCAGCGCGGTGGCCTGGTCGATTTCGCCGCCATGCGCCTCGAGCCACTCGGCGATTTCGTCGACGCGGTCGGACCGATCCAACGGAGTATCGAGAAATGACGGCGGCACCATCAGGCAGAAGGCGCGCGCTTCGTCCAGGGCCCTGAGTTGTTGCTCGTTCAGATGAGCGCTGAACAGTTGGCGGGCCGCGTCCTCGGCTTCGTTCTTGTGCTCCATCAGGCGCTTGGCGCTCCGTCCGGCCGCTGCTGCGGGATTGTTCAACTCGTGGGCGAGCCCCGCTGACATCTTACCTAACGATGCCATCTTCTCATCCTGGAAGTCGCGTCCCGTGAAATGTCTGGCGCGATCCAGCATCGTGTGCACGCAAATCGCGGTGAACTCGGGGCAGTGGCGCGTGATTCCCGGGAAGTGCTCCTTATCGACTGAAAAGGCCTCGAGGTCTTCGTGGACAATCGTGTCACCGGGCGGATTCACCATTCGCGAATACGGCAATGCGCCCGTCAGGTCACCCTCGTGCCACTGCATGACGCGGCGATGGATTCCCATCCGCTCAACGTGGATTGCCAGCGCCCCGGACAGAACAAGCGCGAGACCCGGGAGTGCGATATCATGTGGCCGGAACACCGTGCCAGCTGCCCAATGCTCGATCCGGCCATGGTCGGCCAGCCACTCGAGCTCAGCCCGGGGGACGTTCTTCAGGATCTTGACGTTGGCGAGTCGGTCGACGAGTTCGGGATCGGCCATTGCTATACTGTTTCGAGATAGGAGTGGACGAGCCGTACGGCCGCGGAACCCTCTCCGACCGCAGATGCAACACGCTTCTCAGAACCGCGGCGCGCATCGCCCGCGGCAAAAATCCCGGGAACGTTCGTCTCGAATGGAAACGGATCGCGGTCCGGCATCCAGTCAGCCGGTCGCTTGCCGTCTCGCATCAGGTCCTGCCCGGTCAGAATGAATCCCTGCTGATCGAGGCGGAGAAGGTCCGTCACGACCTGGGTCCGTGGCCTGGTGCCGATGAATACGAAGAGCCCACACACCGGCAGGTCTGTTTGTGCTCCGCTCGTGGTGGTCACCGTAACTCCGCCTAACCGCGATTCCCCCGAAACCCCCGTTACGCGGGTGTTGAGCAGCACTTCGATGTTGTTGGTCTTCTGGATGCGATCGACAAGGTATTGCGACATCGAGGCCGACAAGGAGCCTCCGCGCACGACGACGTACACCTTCCGGGCGTGCTCGGAGAAAAACATCGCGCCCTGGCCGGCCGAGTTGGCGCCGCCGACGATCATGACATCCTGGCCGCGGACCGCGGCCGCCTCGGTCCGTGCCGCGCCATAATACACGCCGGCGCCTAACAAGCGACCGATGCCTGGCACGTCCAGCTGGCGCGTCTCCATTCCTGTCGCGAGGATGATCGACTTCGAGGACAGCTCCGAGCCGTCGGACAGCTTGACGACGCGATACGGATCGTCGCGGCGGATCTCGACGATCTCCTGGGGCGCGATGATCTCGGCGCCGAACCGTTTCGCCTGGGTCACGGCACGGCGCGCCAGTTCCGCACCGGAGAGACCCTGCGGAAACCCGAGATAATTCTCGATTTTCGAGCTTGTCCCCGCCTGCCCGCCGGGCGCCTTGCTCTCGACGAGGATCGTGCGCAGCCCCTCGGACGCACCATACACCGCGCCGGCTAATCCGGCCGGGCCACCGCCGATCACGATGAGATCGTAGAACGGCATGCTTGGCTTGAGCTGCATGCCCACGCGCTCAGCCAGCGTGCGCACATCCGGTTGCACCAGCACCGAGCCATCGGGGAGAAACACGACCGGCAGGTTCACGAGGTCCGGCGAATGTTTCATCGCGAGTTCGCGCATCGACGCGTCGCGCTCGAGATCAATCCACTGGTACGGAAAGAGGTTGCTGGACAGGAAGTCCTTGATCGCGAATGACTCCGCCGACTGTGGAGTACCCGCGACCCGCACACCTTCGAACCTGGGCTTGAAGCCGGCGGTCCATTCCTCGAGCAGATCATCCAGCGCGGGATACAAGCGCTCACTGGGCGGATCCCATGGCTTGGTGAGATAGTGATCGAGCTTGATCTCGTTGATCGCCTTGATTGCGGTTTCGGTGTCCGCGTATGCGGTGAGCAGAACTTTCCGCGCGTCCGGATACAGCTGCATGGCTTCGCGCAGAAATTCCATGCCGGTCATCATCGGCATGCGCTCATCCACCATGAAGAGCGCGACATTCGAGCCGCGCTGCTTCAGTTCCTCGACGACTTTCAAGGCCTGTTGGCCTGATCCGGCCTTCACGATCCGGTACGAAGTCCTGAAGTGCGCGTACAAATCACGCTCGATCGCGCTCAGGACGTCCGGCTCGTCATCAACTGTCAGGATTACCGGCTTACTCATCACTCCACTCCGGACTCTGCCCACGGCCGCGAAACCGGCCGACTCCGCCAACGGAATGCTCAGGCGCGGGTTCCGAAGCTAAGCCGATCGGCCGGCCTTTGCGACACTCTCCGGTCGCTATCTTGCGGCCCGACTCGACAGTTCGATGACCCACTCAGGCCGTATGATCGGACCCCGCTCCAAAAAAATCCTCCGGACGTGGCTGATCGCCACGGCCATTTCGGTTGTCGTCACGTTAATTGTCGGCGGAGCGACACGTCTCACCGAGAGCGGCCTGTCGATCACGGAGTGGAAACCTGTCACGGGGGTCCTCCCGCCGGTGGGTGACAAGTCGTGGGGCGAGGCCTACGAGCAGTACCAGCAGATTCCCGAGGCGCAGACCGTTCACGCCGGAATCACCTTGTCGCAGTTCAAGGTGCTGTACTGGTGGGAATGGGCGCATCGGCTTGCCGGGCGCCTGGTCGGTCTCGTCGTCCTGCTTCCCTTTCTCTGGTTCTGGCATCGCGGCACCATTCCCCGCGACCTCTTTCCTCGACTCGCGTCCCTGCCGCTCCTCGTGGGGGCGCAGGGTGCCTTGGGCTGGTACATGGTGAGCAGTGGACTCGCCGAGCGAACCAGCGTGAGTCCGTATCGCCTCGTCGCGCACCTGTCGCTGGCGCTGCTCATCTTTGCCATCGCGGTGTGGACTGCTGCGGAGCTGGGGCGATCTGACGAAGCTCGTGCACCCGCTTCGCCAGGTGTGCGCCGTGCGGTGCATGGGCTGACGTTCGGGGCAGCCCTAACGATCATCTCCGGCGGCTTCGTGGCGGGGCTCGACGCCGGCCGGATCTTCAACGAGTTCCCGTTGATGGGCGGCGAGATCGTTCCGGCCGGGTACGATGCCGGAACAGGCATCCGGAACTGGTTCGAAAATCCGATCGCCGCGCAATTCAATCACCGGTGGCTGGCGATTCTGCTTGCAGTCTCGATCTGGGTCGTCTGGATCGTCGCCGAGCGGCGTTGGCCGGTGCATCTCCGCCGCTGGATGCGGCTCGCTGCTACGGTGGGGCTCGTTCAGGCCGGGCTCGGGATCACGACGCTCCTGTTAGGCGCGCCAGTGCTGGTTGCGATGTTGCATCAACTGGGCGCGGTCGCGTTACTGACGTCTTTCCTGATTGCGGGCGTCGAAGCGAATGCCTCCAGGAATTCATGAAAACCATCACACGCTGAAGGCGCGGATCAGCGAATCGCGCCGATAAATCCTTATTGTTTGATCAACGCAGATTCGAGAGATCAGGGCAATCCGAGTCTACTGGTTTTTACATACCGCGAGGATACGACTATGGCTCGTCGCTCGTGACGCGTTCCCGGCGCTGTACTTCCACGATCCCTTTGACCTTTCGGACCGACTTCATGACCTTCTGCAGGTGTGCGAGGTTCTCGACTTCCACCAGCGCTGCCCCGGTCACCCGTCCGTCGATCGAGTGCAGCTCGAGTGTGCGGATGTCCGTGCCTGACGCGCTCACCGCCGACGCCACGTCCGCGTAAAGTCCGCGCCGGTCGTTCGCCTCGAGCGCCAGACGTACAAGGAACCGCTCACCCGGCTGCTCGGTCCAGTCGATGTCCAGCCGGCGCTCGGGCTCATGCGCCAGGTGCAGGAGATTCGGGCAATCAGAACGATGGATACTCACGCCACGCCCGCGCGTGACGTATCCAACCACCGTGTCGCCAGGCACCGGCTGGCAACACTGCGCATAACGAACCATCAAGCCATCGGCGCCCTGGATCTTGATCCCGCGCGACGTGCCGCGCACGCGATCCATGAGCCGCTCGAGCGCCGACGGCTTCGGCAACGGCTCGGGTGAGGGTTCCTGGTCGGGATAGATCGCCTTCAGCGCCTGCGTAATCGCGAGGTCACCCTGCCCCACCGACGCGATCAGGTGCTGTCCGTTGTTCAGGTTGAGTTTCTGCGCCGCCTTTTCGACCGCCTCGTCATCGAGCTTGGGATACCGGCGCTTCCGGATTTCGCGGTCGAGAATCTCGCGGCCCACGCGCTCCGACGACTGGTTCTCCTCGTGTCGCAACCACTGCCGGATCTTGTGCCGCGCGCGCCCGGTCCGCACATGCGCCAGCCAGTCCCGGCTCGGCTTCGCGTTAGGCGACGTGAGGATTTCCACCGTCTCCGAGTTTCGCAGCTGGCGGCTGAGCTGGGCGATCTTCCCGTTGACCTTCGCGCCGGCACAATGCTGGCCGACTTCCGTGTGGACGGCGAAGGCGAAGTCGATCGGCGTCGCTCCCTTCGGGAGCTGGATCACGTCGCCGGTCGGCGTGAAGACGAAAATCTCGTCCTGGTACAGGTCGAGCTTCAGGAATTCCAGGAACTCGGCGGGATCCTTTGCGTCGAGCTGCAGTTCGAGCACCTGCCGGAACCACTGCAGGTGGCGGTCGAGTTCATCAGCGGACTTCGCGTCGGTCTTGTACCGCCAGTGCGCCGCGATACCGATCTCGGCGGTCCGGTGCATCTCCCGCGTCCGGATCTGGATCTCGTAGAGCTGGCGCCCCGGGCCAAAGACCGTTGTGTGCAGCGACTGGTAGCCGTTGGACTTGGGCTGGGCGATGTAGTCCTTGATCCGCTCCTGCAGCGGCGTCCACCCGTCGTGGATCACGCCTAACGCGTGGTAGCAATCCGGGACCGTGTTCACCAGCACCCGGATCGCGAGCAGGTCGTAGATCTCCTCGTACGGCCGCTCCCGCTTCTCCATCTTCTTGTAGATGGAATAAAGATGCTTGGCACGCCCCGTGACCTCGACGTTGGCGATGCCGGCGCCCGACATGACCCGCTGCAGCGGCTCGGCCATCTGCCTGATGAGCGCTTCGCGTTCCGCCCGTTTTGCGGCGACGAGCTTCGCCAGCTTCCGGTAGTCGTCGGGCTCGAGAAACTTGAACGACAGATCCTCGAGCTCCCACCGCATCTTTGCCATACCGAAGCGGTGGGCGAGCGGCGCGTAGAGGTCGCGCGTCTCCAGCGAAATGCGACGCTGCTTGTCCTCGGCCAGCGAGTCCAGCGTGCGCATGTTGTGCAGACGGTCGGCCAGCTTGATGATGATGACGCGTGCGTCCTTGGCAATCGAGACAAGAAGCTTGCGATAGTTCTCGACCTGCCGCTCTTCGCTGCTGTGCAGCGGGAGCACGCCGATCTTTGTGAGGCCGTCGACGATCTGCGTCATTTCCGGCCCGAATTCCTTTTCGACTTCCTCGATCGTGACGACCGTGTCCTCGACGACGTCGTGGATCAATCCCGCGGCGACAGTGATCGAGTCGAGCTGCAGTTCGGCGAGGATGCGCGCCACTTCGACGCAATGGGTGACGTACGGATCGCCGTTGCGCCGGAACTGTCCCTCATGGGCCGCCGCGCTGAATCGATAGGCGCGCGCCAGCAGGTCGACGTCGAGTCGCTCGAGACTCGGGTCGTCCGCGGACCAGCCGGGGATGAACTCGTTGCGGAGAGTTGTAGCCAACTTCTGCGGGTAAACGGGTAGACGGGTAACCGGGTAGGCAGCGTGAGACGGTAAACCCGCTTACCCGTTTACCCGTCTACCCGGCTACCCGAGCAGCCCTGACTCAGCAAAGGAGGCATATCGCCCCCTCCCTATGATTACATGATCGTGTACCGGTATGTCGAGCAGTTTTCCGGCCGCGACCAGCTGGGAGGTGACCTTTCTATCGTCCGCGGAGGGGGTCGGGTCCCCGCTTGGGTGGTTGTGAACGAGAATGACGGAGGCCGCGCGTTCGGCGATTGCCTCCCGGAACACCTCCCGCGGGTGCACGAGTGATGCGCTGAGGAGTCCGCGGGTGACCGTGATGTCGCGTTCCAGCCGGTGCTGCGTGTCGAGCACCGCGACGTGGAACTCCTCGACGGGCAGGTCCTCGAGGCGTGGCGCGAAGTACCGGTAGACGTCCATCGGACCCGAGATCGGTTCACCGACGGTCCGCGATTCAGCGGCCAGGCGTCGCCCCAGTTCGAGTGCCGCGTGCAATACCACCGCCCTGGCCGGTCCAACTCCACTGATGCTCCGGATCGCGGCCACGGGTGAGGATGCGAGTCTCCGCAGCGAACCACCGTTCCGCACGAAAACCTGCTGGGCGAGATCGAGTGATGAGCGACCCCCGCCACCGCTGCCAATGACGAGGGCGAGCAGTTCGACTGCACTCAGCGCCGACGCCCCAAGTTTCGTCAGGCGTTCTCGGGGCCTCTCGTCCGTTGGCAATTCCCTGATGCGGAGCGTGGAATCTCCGGCAATACGTTCGTCCGACGACTCCCCAGCCATGATCGGCATCCTCGCGAATAAGAGAATGCCGAGCCATAACCTCGGACCCTTTGCGCTGCATCATCACCACGACGCAACCGGTGCGATTCTCATGCAGACGTCGTCGTGGACCGCCGCGCTGACGATTGGCCAGTGTCCGCTGATTTCACCTGCCGGCTGCCGATCCGCTGGCGCAGGAATCCCAGCAGGAACCGGAACTGCGATTCGTGCTCGAAGGCCCGTTCCGGTCTCCGACGGAGTGTTTCGCCGAGCCAACCGACCGCGGAACTGGCTACCTGGCGGTAAACGTGCGCGGGAGCGCCTAACACAGAACGGTTCGTACGCTCCCACTCGGGATCACGCAGCAGCGCGTAGAACCGTCCGTGCCCGTGATGCCAGCGACGATGATAGCTCTTGGTCAAACGCTCCGTCTCCACGCTGGTCATCGCGGTGAGCGTCGGCACGTACATGCCACGCTCTCCCGCCCGACAGAATCGGGTCACGAGCTCGTGATCCTCGAGCGAACCGATGCCGCCTTTCACGCGCTGCAGGTTCGGAGCAAACAGGCCCGCGCGATCGAACGCGGCACGGCGAACCGCAAGGTTCCCGGCGAGCAGGCTGCGCGGATCCGGGCCGCTGATCTCGAACGGCTCCGGTCCGTAATCGACGGCGCCTAACGGCGCCCAGCCCTCGCGGGTCAGCCACGTTGGCTCATCACTGTCCCACGCTGGAAGAACCTTGCCGCCGATAAAGCTGATCCCCGGGTAGGCCGCGAATGTCTCCATGATCGCCCGGATCCAGTCGTTCGCGACGCGAACATCATCATCGGTAAACGCAATGATGGGCCCGCTCGCTCGTTGAATTCCGGTGTTCTTGGCGTACGAATTCCCCTGACGCTCCTCCTTCAGGTACACAACGCGTGCGCCACTTGAACGAGCCAGCCATTCCACCACGTCGCGCGTGTCATCGGTGGAATTGTTGTCGACGACGATGATCTCGACGCTGCATCCGCTCGCGTCCTGCTCCAGAAGATTTTTCAGGGCGTGACGCAGCAGCGCCGATCGGTTGAACGTCGGGATAACAACAGAAATGTCCGCAGTGGTCATTCAGCGCGCCGGCGCCGATTCCGAAGACTGCTGGCGAACCACGTTCGCGCCGTACAAGGCGCCGGCGAGCTCCCAGGCGAGAAGCTCCTCCGCAAACGCGCGCGCCGGGTCAATCGGTCTGACCAGCTTCTTGACCGCGAGCAGGAGCCCCCTGGCGGCGCTCTTGAACCGCCAGCGCGGGACCCGCAAAAGCTTCGGACCGGAAAAATCCTCGTGGCTACCCGACATGCCGAGCGATACGCCGTGCCAGAACAACCAGCGGCGAAAGTATGACTTGGTGCAGCGTTCGGCCGGGATGTGGTGGTAGATCACGAGCCGCGGCAGGTACCTGCCCTTCGCCCCCGCATTCAGCAGCCGATAGTAGTAGTCGCGGTCTTCGCCGGAGAGCAGGCGATGGCCCTTGCGGCCTAACGAGGTGGCGTACGGCCCCACCTGCTGCATCACGCGGCGCCTGATGACCGCATTCCCTCCCATCAGGACGCCGTCATAGGTGCGGTCATACGGAACTTCGCGATCGCCGCCATCCACCCAGCCGACGACCCCACCGTACTCCTTCGGCAACCACCGCGGCGGCGGCGACGCCCAGCGTGGAATGTACGGGCCGCCAATGAAATCCAGCGACGAATCCGAGAACGCCTGCCAGATGACTTCATACCAGGTCGCGTCGACCTCCTCGTCGTCATCGATCATTCCCACGAGATCTCCGCTCGTGGCGGCGACCCCCGCGTTCAGCGCGGGCGATCGCCCCTGCTGCCGCTCGAAGACGTGACGGATGCGCTCGTCGTTATGCATGCGCGACGCAACCAGCGCTTCCGTTCCGTCCGTGCAATTGTTGTTGATGACGGTGACCGTCACCTTCATGCCTGCTGGAACCCGTGCGGATTGCAGGCTATCGAGCGTCCTGGCCAGCGAGGCGGCGCGGTTGAACGTCGGGATGAGAACATCGAGTCGCATGTATTCTCCCACGCCCTCCCCTGGAATTCTGCGCTACGCCGCGATCAGGCGGTCACCTCATGCGCCATGACACTTCTTGTATTTCTTTCCAGACCCGCACGGACAAGGATCGTTGCGACCAACGCTCGACCAGTCAATCTCTCCTTTGGGTAAACCGGTCCCACCGCCGCTCATCGCCGTGCCCTTTCCTCCCTCAAAGTCCGAGAGTTTTTTGGCCCGGCCGGCACCCACAATCGTCGGGTCCTGGCGAACGGGCGCTGCGGCCCGGGCCGGTTCCGGCGCCCGATGTGCTCCGTCGCCATCCGCCGCATCGGGCGCGCCGTTCGTCGACTCCACCACGACTTCGTCGGCCGGAATGTCTTCCAGTACGCCGAGCGCGTTGTAGCGACGCTGTGGACGCCGTTGTCCCATATCGCCGTCCGGGCCAGACGCCGGTTGCGGCGAAGGCGGCGCATTGAAGACGAGCTGCGCCCTGAGGAACCGCTCCGTAAACGTCGTATGAATGTCGCCCATCAGGTCCACGAACATCGTGTACGCTTCCTGCTTGTACTCGATGAGCGGGTCTTTCTGCCCCCACGACCGGTAGTGAATCGCGCCGCGAAGCTGGTCGAGGTCGTAGAGGTGATCCTTCCACTTTTCGTCCAGCACGTTGAGCATAACGAGTGACAGGAGTCGCGCACTGAACCCCTTGCCGTTGTCGTCGCGCACTTCGTCGAGGGACACTTCCTTCGCGGCAAATGCCTTGCGCGCCGCCTCAACCGCGGCCTGCGAAATGCCCTCCACCGTCGTCGGTGGGTCACCCCCCTCGAGCTCCGGCACCAGCAGCAGGTAGTGCATCAGGAGCTCCTGCCGGAGGAGCCCGTAATCCCATTCGGTTTCGTTCTCGAATTCGGCGAGGAGATCACCAACACGCTTCTCCATCGCCTTGTCGACCATCTTCAGCGCTTCGGCGCGCAGTTCTTCACCGCCTTCGAGCGCGAACGACCGCAGCGAGTAGATCACCTCGCGCTGCTGGTTCATCACGTCATCGTACTCGAGCAGCCGCTTGCGGGCCTGGAAGTTCTGGAGCTCGACCCGCTTCTGCGCCCCTTCGATCGAGCGCGTGATGAGCGGGTGCGTCAGCACCTCGCCTTCTTCGGCGCCCATGCGATCCATCAGCTTCGCGATGCGATCCGAGCCGAAGAGACGCATCAGGTCATCTTCGAGCGACAGGAAGAACTGCGACGCCCCGGGATCGCCCTGACGGCCGGCGCGTCCACGGAGCTGCCGGTCGATACGCCGCGACTCGTGCCGCTCAGAGCCGACGATGTGCAATCCGCCGTCTTCTTCGACGTCGACCAGCTTGCCGTCGAGATCCTTCACCTGCGACGGTTTGGAAACCGTCACGCCAGGTCCGAGTTTGATGTCGGTTCCGCGGCCCGCCATGTTCGTGGCGATCGTGATCGCTCCGGGCTGCCCCGCGCCGGCGACGATTTCGGCTTCACGCTGGTGGTACTTCGCGTTCAACACGTTATGCACCAGGCCCGCGCGCTTGAACATGCGCGAGAGCGTCTCGGACACCTCGACGCTCGCCGTACCCACGAGCACCGGATAGCCGAGGTCGTGCAGCCGGCGTACTTCTTCCGCGATCGCGTTGTACTTCTCGCGCCGCGTCTTGAAGACCAGGTCGTGACGATCGTCCCGGACCATGGGGCGGTTCGTCGGGATGACCGACACCTGCAACTTGTAGATCTGGTGGAATTCGCTCTCTTCCGTCTCGGCTGTACCGGTCATGCCGGCCAGCTTCTCGTACATCCGGAAGTAGTTCTGGATCGTGATGGTCGCGAGCGTCTGCGTTTCGCCCTTCACCTTCACGGCCTCTTTCGCTTCCACCGCCTGGTGCAGGCCTTCGGACCAGCGACGGCCGGGCATCGTCCGTCCCGTGAACTCGTCGACGATCAGGACTTCGCCATCCTGCACCACGTAGTTCACGTCCTTCTCGTACAGCGCGTGCGCGCGCAGCAGCTGGTGCACGATGTGGAGCTTTTCGCTCTTCATCGCGTATTCGGCCTCGAGCGCCCGGCGCGCCTCGATCTTCTCCTGCGGCGTTAGCGTCTCGTCGTGATCGATCCGGTGGATGCCGGTCGAGATATCGGGCAGGACGAACTGCTCCTGGTTCGACGGCGACATCGCCTCGACGCCGCGATCGGTCAGGTGAACCGTGTGACCTTTTTCGTCGAGAACGTAGAACAGGTCGTTTTCCAGGTCGCCGTACTGCTGCTTCGCAATGCCCAGCTTGCGGTCAGCGAGATAGTCCAGTTCCATCCGCTGGACGGTCTGCTTCACACCCTGCTCTTGCAGGGCCTTGAGCAGCCGCTTGTTCTTGGGGCTGCCGAGTTGCGCCTTGAACAGGGCCAGGCGCGCCCCCTCAGCGTCTTTCTCGGCGAGTAGGCGCTCACCTTCGGCGACGAGTGCGTTCGCGACCTCGGTCTGCCGTCGCACCAGCCGCTCCACCGCGGCGTTATGCTCGGCGAACATCCCGTCATTTTCATTCCCGACGGGACCGGAGATGATCAACGGCGTACGGGCTTCGTCGATGAGCACCGAGTCGACTTCGTCGACGATGGCGAACCAGTGCTGGCGCTGCACGCGCTGCTCCAGCGCAATTACCATGTTGTCGCGCAGGTAATCGAACCCGAACTCGTTGTTCGTGCCGTACGTGATGTCGCTCTCGTAGGCCGCGCGGCGTTCGAAGGATCCCGGCTGCGTGTCGTCGAGACACCCGACGGTCATACCGAGGTACTTGTAGACGTGCCCCATCCACTGCGAGTCGCGGCGGGCGAGGTAGGAGTTCACCGTCACGAGGTGCGCGCCCTTCCCCGGCAGCGCATTGAGGTAGAGCGGCAACGTCGCGACCAGCGTCTTCCCTTCACCGGTCGCCATTTCGGCGATGCGCCCGAGGTGCAGCTCGATACCCCCGATGAGCTGGACATCGTAGTGCACCATGTCCCACGTGAGGTCGCGGCCGGTAACGGACACGGTCGTGCCTAACAAGCGGCGGGCCGCCTCACGTACCGTCGCAAATGCCTCGGGCAGGATCTCGTCGAGCGCATCACGGATGACTTCGCGCAACTGGCCTTCCAGCCCGCCCCGCCCGTCCGCGCCTCCCAGCTCGCTATCCACTGCCTCGCGTTCCGCCGGATCCTTGGCGATGCGCTTCTGTTCCTTCAGCTCGGCGATCCGCCGCTCGATCTCGGCCGTCCGTTCGTGAAGGATCGCGCGAAACTTCGCAGTCTGGCCCTGCAGCTCGGCTTCGGAAAGAGCCTTCAGGGTTTCGCCATGACTGTTGATCTCGTCGACGATCGGCTGCACGCGTTTCCGTTCACGCTCGTGGCGTGAGCCGAAAACCCTGGTCAGGAGCGTCTTTACCATGCCAGCCTCTATCGGTACAAACCGTTGGTTTCGATGTACTGCGCGACTCCATCAGTCACGAAGCCGCGAATGGAGCGACCCGTGCGCACGCGCTCCCGGATCTCGGTGGAAGAGACGTCGATGCGGCGCAAGTTCATCACCTCTGGCGACGCTGCCTGCGCGCCGCCAATCGCCCGCACCATAGACAGTACCGCATCGAGGTCCATGGCGTGCGACGCTCCCGGTCCGGAAGCCCGCGTCATGACGACGAAATGAGCCAGGGAGACCACTCGCGCCGCGTCACGCCACTGATCGAGTAAGGCAAACGCATCGACTCCGAGCAGGAAGAAGCGCTCCGCATCAGGAAATCGGCGCGCGTACTCTGCCAGCGTGTCCACCGAGAAAGATAAGCCGCTTCGCGCGACCTCGATCTCGTCGACTTCGAGATGGGGGTCGCCCTCCGCCATGGTCTGGACCATACGGAGGCGGTGGGTCGCCGGTGCCGCGAGTTGGTGCTGCTTGAGCGGCTGCTGCGCGGCCGGGATAAAAACGAGCCGGTCGAGGCTGAGATGATCGAGAGCATCAGACGCCGCCAGCAGGTGTCCAGTGTGTGGAGGGTCGAACGTCCCACCCATCAGCCCGATACGCACGAATTACCCGGGTCGGGGCACGGCCGGCTGCACGTTGACCGGGGGGCATGCTTCCACCACCTCGGGATCTGTCGGATACTTCTCCTTCAATGTTTTGCACACGTCAGCCTTGTCGTCTTTCCAGTTGATGGCGTCAAACGCCTGGACCAGTTTCAGCAGTGCGTCTCGCGATCGGGCCGTATTCGGGAACTTCGTTACCACATCACGCATGTAGATGATGGCCGAGTCCCAGGCCTTACGTCGCATGTAATGCATCCCGATATCGTAATCCTTGGTTGCGAACCACTCCTGCAACACAGCGAGTTGCTTCGTCGCAGAATCCTTCCATTCGCTTTCAGGATACAGGCCGAGCATTTCCTCATACTTCACAGCGGCCTCACCGCCGTATTGCGGATCGAGCGTGGGCCGCCGCCACATGGCCTGATACTCGCGACCGGCGCGATACAACGCGTCGTCGGCCAGGGAGTCTGTCGCGAAACTCTCGGCGAGACGCGAATAGGCCTGGGCTGCGAGTAGATGCTCGCCACGCCGCGAATACGCTTCGGCCAGGTGAAAATGGGAAGCAGGCAGGAGTGTATCGCGCGCCGGCAATTCGAGGGTGAGTTTCTCGAAAATCAGCACAGCGTTGTCCCACTTCTTCAACTGAAGCTGCTGCAATCCCGCCGTGTAGAGCGCTTCGTTATTCGGGAACTGCCGGAGGTTGAACGTTCGGTAGCACCCAGCCAGCGCGAGGAGCGCTACGCCGGCTGCTAGTGCATGCTTTCTGGTAAAGACCATGGCGGGTGGCAGAATACCCGTCGGGATGACGTCGTTTCAGGACGGAAGCGATTGGCACTACGGCGCTTCCAGAGAGCCGTTAAAGCTAATGGGTCACCGTCCAAGCGTGGACTGTTGCCGACCCTGCCACGACGGGCTTGCAGGGCTGCTCGACCCGTCGCTTGGCCCTGCGTTTTCTCAGGCGGCGACGTTCGGGAGTTAGCGCCCTTGGTTGCATTACCCCAACACAGCCCTGAAATACTCAATAGTCCTCTTCACCCCGTCCCGCAGCGTCACTATCGGTTCCCAGCCAAGCATCGTCCGGGCGCGCGTGATGTCTGGTTTTCTGACCTTGGGGTCGTCCGTCGGAAGGGGGTGGAGTTCGATCTTCGACTTCGTGCCGGTTAGCTCCACCACGAGCTCCGCCAGCTGTTGGACCGTGAACTCGATCGGATTGCCGATGTTCGTCGGTTCCGCGTCGCCGTTCATGAACAGGCGATAAATCCCCTCGATCTCGTCCGAGACGTAGCAGAACGACCGAGTCTGGGTGCCGTCGCCGTAGATCGTCAGTGGCTCACCACTCAGCGCCTGGACGATGAAGTTCGAAACGACTCGTCCATCCCGCGGCCGCATCCGGGGCCCGTACGTGTTGAAGATGCGAACGATGCGCGTGTCGACACCGTGATAACGGTGATACGCCATGGTGATCGCTTCGGCGAAACGCTTGGCTTCGTCGTAGACGCCGCGCGGGCCGATGGGGTTCACGTTCCCCCAATACGATTCCGGCTGCGGGTGAACGAGCGGGTCGCCGTACACCTCGGACGTGGACGCGAGGAAAAATCGCGCGCCTTTTTCCTTCGCGAGGCCGAGCGCGTTATGCGTCCCCAACGCCCCGACCTTGAGCGTGGCGATCGGGTGCTCGAGATAATCGACCGGACTGGCGGGGGAGGCAAAGTGCAGCACGCCGTCGAGCGTACCGCCGACGTACGTGTAGGTCGAGATGTTGTGCCTGACGAACTCGAATCGCTCGTGACCTGTCAGGTGAGCGATGTTTTCGGGATTGCCGGTGATGAAGTTGTCGAGTCCAACGACGCTGTGGCCGTCCTTGAGAAATCGATCAGCGAGGTGCGATCCCAGGAAGCCAGCGGCGCCGGTAATGAGGACTCTCATGCAGTCGATCGCCCGAAGGAACGGTAGGTGAAGCCAAGCTTCGCGAGCTTCTCAGGGGAATAGAGGTTCCTGCCGTCGATCACGATCGGTTTGCGCAGCGTGTCCTTGATGCGCACGAAGTCGGGATGCCGGTATTCGTTCCAGTCTGTAACGATGACCAGCGCGTCGGCTCCGTTCAGCGCGTCATAGTTGGTCGGGGCGTAGCTGATGCGATCGTCGAGCCGGCGCCGCGCCTCTTCCATTGCCGCCGGATCGTGCGCGACCACCTTCGCGCCCGCGGCAAGGACGGACTCGATCAGGTCAAGCGAGGGCGACTCGCGCATGTCGTCGGTATTTGGCTTGAACGACAATCCCCACACGGCGATCGTCGAGCCCGACAAGTCTCCGTTCAGCGTCTCCGAGAGCTTCTCGAACAGTTTCTGCTTCTGCCGGTTGTTCGCCGACTCCACGGCTTCGAGCACCAGCAGCGGCGTTTCGCACTGCCGGGCAGTTTGCACGAGCGCCTTGACGTCCTTGGGAAAGCAGGACCCGCCATAGCCGGGCCCCGGGAAGAGGAACGACGGACCGATCCGCGCATCAGTGCCGACGCCCTTCCGGACCTGGTCGACGTTCGCGCCCACGCGCTCGCATAACGCGGCGATCTCGTTCATGAACGAAATGCGCGTGGCAAGCATCGCGTTGGCCGCGTACTTCGTCATCTCCGCGGACGGGATGTCCATGAAGATGATCGGCTTTCCAGTGCGAACAAACGGCGCATACAACTCGGCCATGACGCTACGGGCTTCATCCGACTCGACGCCCAGCACGACACGGTCGGGCTTCATGAAATCGTCGACCGCGGCCCCTTCCTTCAGGAACTCCGGATTGCTGCAGAGGTGGAATGGAAGCTTTGCGTGCTTCGCCACCGCAGCGCCGACCTTGGCCGCGGTGCCGACGGGCACCGTCGACTTGGTGACGATGACGAGCTCACGGCCCATGTGCTGGCCAATCGTCTCGGCCACGTTCAACACGTGGCGCAAGTCGGCCGACCCGTCCTCGTCAGGCGGCGTGCCCACCGCGATGAAGACGACGTCGGCACGCTGAATGGCGGATGCGACGTCCGTGGTGAACTTGAGTCGTCCCTGCTGCTGGTTCCGCTCGACGAGTGTATCGAGCCCTGGTTCGTAGATCGGCAGCACATTCCGCTGCAACCCTTCGATCTTCCCGGCGTCGGTATCCGCACAGACGACGTCATTACCGGTTTCGGCGAGGCACGCGCCGACGACCAGCCCGACATATCCGGTGCCGATGACGGAAATGTTCACGGTATCAGTGGAGTTCCGATGGCGTCACGCGTTGCCGGTGTCGCGCTCGGCTGCGAGCGGCACGATGCGGGCGCGCGAGGGCTTCAGTTTCGACGTCGCGTTGCGGGTATCAACAACCACCCGCGCATGGTCGATCACCATCTGGTAGTCGACGTCCGTGTGGTCCGTCACTATGACCACGGCATCGGCGCGCGCGAGGACGTCAGCATCCAGCGGCACGCCGCTCTTCGAGTGACCGTTTTCGCGGAACGAGGGCACGAACGGATCGTGATACTCGACGTGCGCGCCACGGTCCTCGAGCAGTCGCATCACATCGAGCGCCGGGCTTTCCCGCATGTCGTTGATGTCACGCTTGTAAGCGATGCCCAGAATCAGGATGTGGCTTCCCTTCACCGAGCGTTCATCGTCGTTCAGCGCGCGCGCGATCTTGCGCACCACAAACTCGGGCATTTCGGAGTTGATTTCGCTCGCCAGGTCGATGAACCGCGTTTTGTAGTTCAGTGTGCGCATCTTCCACGCCAGGTAGTGCGGATCGAGCGGGATGCAGTGACCGCCGATGCCAGGTCCCGGAGTAAAGCGCATGAATCCGAACGGCTTCGTCGCCGCGGCATCGATCACTTCCCACACGTTCACGCCGAGTTTGTCGCAGACGATCGCCATTTCATTCACGAGCCCGATGTTCACGGCGCGGAACGTATTTTCGAGGAGCTTCACCAGCTCCGCGGCCTCGGCACTCGCGACCGGCACGACCTTGTCGATACACGCCGCATAAAGCGCCGACGCAACTTCGGTGCACGCCGCGGTCACGCCACCAACAACCTTGGGCGTGTTCTTGGTGTGCCAGGTGGGATTGCCCGGATCGACGCGCTCCGGACTGAACGCGAGGAACGTGTCCACGCCGACCTTGCGTCCTTCCTGTTCGAGGCGCGGCTGCAGCACTTCCCGCGTGGTCCCCGGATACGTCGTGCTTTCCAGTACGATCACCATTCCCGGATGACTGTTCCGCGCAACCGCTTCCGTCGCCGCGTTCACATAACTCATGTCGGGATCGCGCGTCTTCGACAGCGGAGTCGGCACGGCGATCGAAATAGCGTCGCAGTATTGGAGCTGTTTCTCGTCGGTGGTCGCCTGGAACATGCCTGACGAGACGTAGCCCGCGACGGTCGCGTCAGGCACATCCTGGATATGCGACTTCCCGGACATGATGCTCCGGCAGACCCGGTCGCTCACGTCGAAGCCGATCACGTGAAACCCGGCTGCGGCAAATTCCATCGCCAGCGGCAGGCCGACGTACCCCAACCCCACCACGCCAACGACGGCCCGGCGGTCCCGGATCTTCGAAAGCAGTTCGTCTCTCATGTCCACGGATTATGCAGTCAGGCGTTCCCCAAAAGACGCTCTAGCGGCCGAAAAAGGCACGGATGGCGGACACGACTTCATCAAGCTGTGCCGAGGTCAGTTCGGGGTAGATCGGCAGCGAAAGTACCTCCTTCGCCGCACGCTCCGATTCGGGAAAAGCCCCCTGCTTGTAGCCCAGATATTCGAAGCACGGTTGAAGATGCAGCGGCAGGGGATAATAGATGGCGCAACCGATGCCCCGGGCCTTGAGGTGCGCCTGGAGCTCGTCGCGTTTCTCCACCCGGATCGTGTACTGGTTGAAGATCGACTCGTTCGCGGGGTCGATCACCGGTGTCTTGATGTCCGCCATGTCGGCGAAGGCAGACGTGTAGTACGCAGCATTCGCGCGGCGACCGGCGCTCCAGTGCGAGAGATGGCGAAGCTTCGCGTGGAGGACCGCCGCCTGCAGTGAATCGAGCCGGCTGTTGTATCCGACCTCGTCGTGGTGGTACATCTGCAGTCCGCCATGCACGCGCAGCCGCTTCAGGCGCGCCGCGAGGGCCGCATCCTGCGTCACCATCATGCCGCCATCGCCGTACCCGCCCAGGTTTTTCGACGGGAAGAAACTGAAGGTGCCGATGGTGGCGATTTCGCCGGCCATGCGACGTTCGCCATCGATCATGCGCGACGCACCGATTGTCTGCGCGGCATCCTCGATCATCGGGATGCCGCGTGTCTTCAAGGCGATGTTCTCGATCTCCGCCATCTGGCCGAACAGGTCGATGGGAATGATCGCGCGGGTCCGGCTGTTGCACGCGGCCGCGGCCGCGTCAGGCAGCATGTTGAACGTCGCCGGATCGATGTCGCAGAAGACGGGCGTCGCGCCCACGTTATGCACCGTTCCTGCCGTGGCAAAAAACGTGAATGGGGTGGTGACGACTTCGTCACCGCGACCGACGTTCAGCGCGCGCAGGGCGAGCAACAGTGCGTCGGTCCCGCTGGCGCACCCGATGGCGTGCGCGGTGTGACTCAGCCGCGCGATCTCTTCCTCGAGCTGCTGCACCGGAGCGCCCAGGATGAACAACTGGTCATCGACGACGCGCATCATCGCGCTGACCACTTCATCCTTGATCAGGGAATGCTGGGCGCGGAGGTCGAGAAGAGGAACGGGCATGTGATTTCAGATTTTCAGATTTCAGATCTCAAAAGGGTCTTACACTTTCAACGGCAACGGAACATCCCGTCCCGTCTTCGCCGACTCATAGATCCCGAGGATCAACTCGAGCGACTTCCGCCCGGCGCGACCATCCGTTTCAGGAGCAGCTTCCCCGCGCAGCACCGCCAGCACGTTCCGGTAGTACCCGGCGTGACCGAAGCCATACACACTCGACGGATTCGTCGCCACCTGCGGGACCAGTGCATCGTCCTCGTCGCTGTCGGCAAACACCCAGTGCTCTATGCGATTCACCGCCGTACCACCAATGCGAATTGTACCCCTCTCGCCCAGCAGCGTGAGCGAACCCTCGAGGTTCTTCGGATAGGTCAGCATCGTCACTTCGATCACGCCAAGTGCTCCTGAACGGAAGCGCAATACCGCCACGCCTGTATCTTCAGTCTCGATCCGCCTCGCCAACGTTGCCGTCTTCGCCACAACCGACTCGACTGGTCCCACCAGCCACTGGATCAGGTCAACATAGTGCGACGCCTGGTTCATGAACGCGCCGCCATCGAACTCCCACGTACCGCGCCAGGGAGCCTGGTCGTAATACTCCTGCGGTCGGGTCCAGCGGACCGTGGTGTTGGCCAGATAGATCCTGCCGAATCGTCCCTTGTCGACGGCGCGCTTCACCAACTGCACCGACGGGTTCAGGCGATTCTGCTTCACCACGAACAGGTGCACACCGTGTGCATCGCACGCGTGGACCAGCTCGTCTGCGGCCGACAGCGTGATCGCCATCGGCTTCTCACACACTACGTGCCGTCCCTCGCGCGCGGCGAGGATGCCGTGCTGCGGATGCAATCCGGAGGGCGTGCAGATCGCCACAGCGTCTGACGCGACGTCCGACAGCATCTTCGGATAGGACGTGAACCAGGGAACGTCGTTCTGCTCACCTGCCTCGTGCGCCCGTTGCTCGACAGAATCGCACACCGCGACCAGCTCGATACCATCGACTTCGCGAATGGCGTCGAAGTGCGTCTGGCTGATTCGGCCGCAGCCAACCAACGCCAACCGGATCGTGGCGCTCATGCGTGTTCCCGCCGAAGCACGTCTTCATCAAGACGATAGCGCGTCCCACACGCACCGCAAATTATCCGGTCTTCCTCTCGCCACTGGCCTCTGGGCTCTGGCCTCAGAATTTCCCCACACTGGCACGCCCATCCTGTTCGACGAGCCGGTACGCCGGTCACGACCGCGTAGTCCGGGACATCGCGCGTGACGACCGCCCCCGCGCCCACAAAGGCGTACTCACCGAGTGTCACGCCGCACACGATCGTGGCATTGGCGCCGATCGACGCCCCCCGCCTGACGAGTGTGCGCTTGTATTCATCCTTCCGCGATACGTGGCTCCGCGGATTGATCACGTTGGTGAAGACCATCGATGGGCCGCAGAAGACGTCGTCTTCGAGCTCCACGCCTTCATAGATCGACACGTTGTTCTGCACCTTCACGTTGTTGCCCAGCTTTGTCCCGGGCATCACCACCACGTTCTGTCCGAGGTTGCACCGTTCGCCAATGACGGCGCCGGGCATGATATGGCAGAAGTGCCAGACTTTCGTGCCGTTGCCGATCTGCGCGCCGTCGTCGACATACGCCGACTCGTGAATGAACGGCGCGGCCAGGGTGCTCACGTCGTCGCCTCGCGGGACGCCAGCCGCGGAGAGCCGCGCCCCCCGGGTGCCGTGCCCGGCGGCATGTCGGCGGGGGCGCCGGGCTCCGTATTCCCGCTCACTTCACGCGCGGCCCTTCCGTCGGCGTGCCACTCCTGCAGCGAACGGACGCTGGCGCGGCGCGAACGCAGCGCGAGGATCGCGTCGCAGGCCGCCGTCGCCGCCGACATCGTCGTGGTATACGACACGCGTTGGGCGATGGCCGTGCGCCGCAGCAGGTAGTCGTCGTGCTGGGCATGCTTGCCTAACGGCGTGTTGATCAGGAGCTGGACCTCGCCGTTCACCATGAGGTCGATGCCGTTCGGACGGCCTTCATGCACCTTGCGCACGGCGCGGGCCGGGATCCCGCGGCCCTTGAGGTATTGTGCCGTGCCTTCCGTCGCATAGAGCGTGAAGCCCATTTCATGGAATCGACCCACGATCGGCATCACGGCTGGCTTGTCGTCATCGCTCACGGTCACGAAAATCGCACCCTCGAGCGGCAGTTCGTTGTCCGCGGCTTCCTGCGCCTTCGCGAACGCCATCCCGAACGAATCGGCGATGCCCATGACCTCGCCCGTGGACCGCATCTCCGGACCGAGAATCGGGTCGAACGCGCGGAACTTGGTGAACGGAAAGACGGCTTCCTTTACCGAGAAGTACGGTGGCACGATTTCCGACGTGAACCCCACGTCTGCCAGCGATTCGCCGCACATCACGCGCGCCGCCAGCGACGCCAGGGGCACACCGATCGCCTTCGAGACGAAGGGAATCGTCCGGCTGGCTCGAGGGTTCACCTCCAGCACGTACACCACGTTGTCCTTCACCGCGTACTGCACGTTGATCAACCCCACCACGCCCAGCTTCAGCGCCAGCGCCACCGTGTGACGCTTCATCTCCTCGATGTGCCGCGCTTCGATCCGGTACGGCGGCAGCACGCAGGCCGAATCGCCGGAGTGGACCCCCGCGTCCTCGATGTGCTGCATCACGCCGCCAATGACGACGTGTTCCCCATCGGAGATGGCGTCGACGTCAGCCTCGAACGCGTCCTCGAGGAAACGATCGATCAACACCGGGCGGTCCTCGCTCACGCGCGCCGCGGTCTCGAAGTAGAACCGCAGCGATTCCTCGTCATACACGATCTGCATCGCCCGGCCGCCTAACACGTACGATGGCCGGACGAGGACCGGATACCCGATGCGCTCCGCGGAGGCGACGGCTTCGTCGACACTCGTGGCAGTTCCATTCTCCGGCTGCCGGATGCCAACGGCCCGGGCGACCTCCTCGAACCGTCTCCGGTCTTCGGCGATGTCGATGGCGTCGGGCGACGTGCCGAGGATAGTCACGCCGGCCGCTTCCAGCGCCCGCGTCAGCTTGAGCGGCGTCTGGCCACCCAGCTGCACGATCACGCCCTTGGGCTGCTCGCGGTGGACGATTTCCA
>DASRPK010000149.1:0-9963 GCA_035646395.1 Gemmatimonadaceae bacterium
GAGCAGCAGGTCAACCTCACGCAGTTCGCACAGTTCTTTCCCGAGAAGCGCGAGTCGTTCCTGGAAAACTCCGGCATCTTCTACGTCGGGGACGCGGCCCGGTTGAATCGCGTATTCACGCCGCCCACGCCTGACGACGACAACCTGCTGTTCTTCAGCCGCCGCATCGGTATCCGTGAGGACCGGCAGCCGATCGACATCGATGCCGGCGCGCGCCTCACCGGGGTGGCAGGCGGATTCGGCATCGGCCTGATCAACATGCAGGTGCGTGGCGACGTGACCACCGACGCGAACAACTACTCGGTGTTGCGCCTGCGGCGAAACGTCGGCGGCGGATCCGACATCGGCGTGTTGTACATGCAGCGCCAGTCCACGGACAACAGCGCGGACTATAACCGTGTCGCCGGGTTCGACGCCAACATCCGGTTCTTCGACCGTGTGGACTGGAACTCGTATCTGGTCGGCACGCGGACTCCCGGCCTGTCCGGCGACCAGTACGCGGCCCGCACCTCCGTCAACTACGAGGGGAACTTCTTTCACGGCAAAGCCGGCCTCATGACGTTAGGCGACCACTTCAACAACGACCTCGGCTTCTACCGCCGGATCGGGATCAAGAAGTGGTTCACCGACATCGGCATCAGGCCGCGACCCGAGGCACTCCGGCGTCGCGGGATCCGGGAGCTGCATCCGCACATCGTCTGGGACATGTACACGGACCAGTCGAACCACATGGTCCAGAAGCGCCTGCATACCGGCCAGACATTCTTCTTCGAGAACGGCGCGGTGCTGGAGCTGTCATACAATCCGGCGTTCAACCTGCTCTCGGCGCCGCTCACGCTGTCGCCTGAAGCGGATCCGTTGCCGGCTGGTCCCTATGGCTGGAACGAATTCGGCATTCTCGCCAACACGGATCTCAGCCGGCCGCTGTCGCTCCAGTCACGGTGGGCCTTCGGTGAGCTGTACAACGGCACGCAGAAATCGGTGCAGGCCACGGTCATGTGGAGACCGAACTTCCGCGTCCGCCTGAGCGCGGGCGTGCAGCGAACGGACGGAAACCTCGACCTGGCTGATGGAAAGTTCGTCAACGCGGTCTATACGATGCGCGCGAACTACTCCTTCTCCCCGGTGATGTTCATCGACGCGCTCTCGCAGTACGACCCGACGACCGAACAGCTGAATGCCAACGTGCGATTCAACCTGATCCATCATCCGCTGAGCGATCTGTTCATCGTGTACAATGATCAGCGGTTCCTGACTTCCGATGCACCGACTGTTGGACGGTCGATCGCGATCAAGCTCACACAAATGTTCTCCTTCTAGGCCTCCGGCGTCGGCGTTCCTGGAAAACTCCACGACCTTTATGACGCGGATTCTCGCGAAACCTGGGCGAATTGCCGCCGATCGCTCCCGGTGAATTTCATGGCTCCGTCATCCGTGGCGATCAAAAACATGTTTGTTTGATTCGCGCGGATTGCTGTTCGGGATTCGCGAGAATTCGCGACTGAACGTCGTGGGACCATCGGATCGCTTCAGGGCAAGTAGCTGCATTGTTGCTTCTTTAGCACAAATGGACGCCCAGGGCCTTGAACGTCGCATAGACCATCGATCCCTCGCGGAGTTCCAGCTCCTGCACCGATCTGGTCGTCACCGCTGCCACGAGCGGAGTTCCGTCGACATCGATCGTCACCCGGGCAAAGGCGCCTAACGTACCGACTTCCACGACCCGTCCATGAAACTCATTCCGCGCCGATGTCGACTGCGGGGCGAGCGACAAGGTGACCTCCTCCGATCTGATCACCGCATACGCGGGGCCGTCGCCGGCGCTGCCGACGGTGTACAGCGTCAGTGGCCCGCTGGTGAACTCGATCGCGTGAAACCCATGCGCCACCGCCGCCGATTCTCCCTCCAACCAGTCGGGAGCCGCTTCCGCCAGCACTCGTGCCGTGCCCGCGAAGACATTTTCGGCGCCGAGGAATTCGGCGATGTAGGGGGACGCGGGGCGCCGGAAGACCTGTTCCGGTGGACCCGACTGTAACACACGACCAGCATCGAGCAACACCGCGACGTCGCCCAGGAGGCCGGCTTCGGTGAAATCGTGCGTCACCTGCAGCGCGGTGAATCCCCACTCGCGATGCAGCGCGCGTACCTCGCGACGCGTCTTTCCACGACGGCGAGGGTCGAGCGCGCTGAACGGCTCGTCCAGCAGCAACACGGCCGGACGGCGCGCGAGCGCGCGCGCCAGCGACACCAGCTGGCGCTCGCCGCCGCTGAGCGAGCGCACATCGCGCTGTTGCAGCGGCGCGATCTCGAGCCGCCGTACGAGTTCCTCGACAGTGTTCTCGTCGCGTGCTCCGTATCGGAGATTCTCGAGAACGGACAGGTGCGGAAACAGGTAGCCGTGCTGGTAGACCAGGCCCGCCCCTCTCTCGTCGGGCGCGGTGGTGGTGACGTTGCGGTCCGCGAGATGGATGGAGCCGGAACGCGCGGGGATGATGCCCGCAATCGCCTCGAGCAACGTGGTCTTGCCCGATCCCGCGGGGCCGATGACGACGCCATAACCCGCCGTCGGTATGCTGAACGTCACGTCGCGGAGCTCGAACTCGCCCAGTCGGGCCGACAGCTGCCTGATGTCGATCACGCGGGCGCCGAAAGGGCGCGATCGTGTCGCAGTGCACGCAGCACCGTGAGCGGAATAAGTGCCAGCACTGCCATCACCCCGGCGACAGGCAGCGCTTCGTCGAGCCCGAAAGTCGTCAGGCGGTCCACGCTCAGCACGCTCACGACTTTCGGATTGTAGGCGAGGATGACAATCGCACCGAATTCGCTCACCGCTCGCGCCCACATAACGACTGACGCAGCGACCATGCCGCGTCGCGACAGCGGAAACGTCACGCGACGGAACGAACGCCAGGCATCGTCGCCGAGTGTTCTGGCCACGGCCTCATAACGCGGATCGACTCGCGAAAATGCCTCACGGGCCCCGCTGATGTAGAGTGGCGCGGAAACGAACAACATCGCGCACACAATCCCGACCGGCGATCCGACCACCCGCATCCCGAGCTCCAGCAACGTCGAGCCGACGACCGATTGCCGTCCAAACACCAGCAGCAGCGCGATACCGGCAACCGGATGGGGAATCAGCAGCGGCAAGTCGAGAATTGCCGACATCACCGCACGACCACGAAACGCGCGGCGCGAAAGGATGTACGCGATGGGCGTCCCACATACCACACCAATCAACGTCGCAGTCGTGGCAGTAAAGACGGTCAAAACGAGCGCCTGACGCAACTCGGCGTCGCGGCCGAGTCTCGCGAGTCCGTCAGCGCCACTGGTAAAAATCAGCTCGGCAATGGGTGCGGCGAGAAAGAGCAGCAGGAGTGACCCACCTGCCGCAGCCAGGACGGTGAGTACGCCGTGCTTCAGCCGTCCCCGCTCAGTGAATCCGATTGTGACCCGTGACTCGTGACTCGGCACTGCAGAGCGACTGTAGGGTTCTCACCTCTGGCCTCTGGCCTCTGGCCTCTGGCCTTCGGCCTCCCCTGTATATTGTCCCGCTCGCACATGCTCCAACCAGACTGGAGCCTCGACCCTGCCTAAATGATCGAACCGGTCGTCGACATCCAGAAGGTTGTGAAGCGGTTCGCGGGGCACACGGCTGTGCGCGACGTGAGCCTCAAGGTGCCGCGCGGCGTCGTGTACGGGCTGTTGGGGCCAAATGGCGCGGGGAAGACGACGACCATCCGGATGATGCTGAATATCATCGCCCCGGATGAGGGACGGATCCTGGTGCTCGGCAAGCCGAGTAGCACGCCCGGATTGACGGACCACATCGGCTACCTGCCCGAGGAGCGCGGGCTGTACCGGAAGATGCAGGTGAATCGGCTGCTCCGGTTCCTCGCTGAGCTGAAGGGCGTCTCGCGAAAGGTCGCCGACGAGCGTATTAGCCACTGGATGGAGCGGCTTGGCCTCAAGACCGCCGACAAGGACTGGGGCAAGGCGAAGGTCGACGACCTGTCGCGCGGCATGCAGCAGAAGGTGCAGTTCATCGGCACGCTGCTGCACGATCCGGAGCTCATCGTCCTCGACGAACCGTTCAGCGGCCTCGATCCGATCAATGCCCAGGCGCTGAAGGATACCGTGGTCGATCTCCGACGGAACGGGAAGACGGTCATCTTCAGTACGCACCTGATGGACAACGCCGAACGGTTGTGCGACGCGGTGTGCATCATCGCCCGCGGCGAGGTGGTGCTCGACGGGCCGTTAGGCGAGGTGAAGGCGAACCATGGCGGCCGGCACGTGGCCCTGGCGATCGAGTCGGCGAATGGTGGCGTGGCCGGTATTCTCTCGGACCCGCGACTCGTCAGGCATGTCGACGACTCGAATCGCTACCTCGAGGTGGAACTGGCGGAGGGAGCCGATCCACAGGAGCTGCTTCGCCGCGTCGTGAACGCTGGTGCGCTGGTGAGCCGGTTCGAGCTCATCCAGCCTTCACTGCACCAGATCTTCCTTGACCGAGTGGGGGCGACGGGGGTGGAGGAAGGGATGTCGGGACACGGATAAGAACAGAGCTGCGTGCTGATTGCTGATTGCTGATTGCTGCTGCTGCATGCAGCGTGCTGGTGCTACGTGGCTCTAGCCCAAGCACGCAGCAATTAGCAGCAGCAATCAGCAATCAGGACGTAGCTGCAGTTTTAAGGCGCAGCGTGCTCTTCGAATGCCGCAATGAGCTCTTCCGCAATCTCCTCAGCCGGCCGTCCCTCTATCTGCGACCGTTCCATCATCCAGACCAGCTTCCCGTCGCGCAGGATCGCCATCGAAGGTGACGACGGTGCATACCCAGTGAAGTAGCTGCGCGCCTGGGCTGTGGCCTCGGCGTCCTGTCCGGCGAAGACCGTGTAGAGGTGTTCCGGTTTTGTCGGGTGCGTAACGGCCATTCGAGCAGCGGGCCGCGCCATGCGCGCCGAGCAGCCGCAGACGGAGTTCACCAGCACGAGGGCTGTGCCAGACTTCTGCAGGGCTTCGTCGACTTCATCGGCTGTGGTAAGCTCAGTGAAACCGACTTCCGTCAGGTCGCGCCGCATCGGCACCAGGAATCGCTCGTCGTACATCGTGCGCGTGGCCTGTGGCTCGCCCGAGTGTGTGATATTCAGTTGGCGTCTCTCAGTACTCATCGGTCACTTCCTCTTCATTGTCTCCGCGCACCAGCGCGAGGATCGCGCCCTGCGGGATGACCAGGTACGTCTCGCCCTCGAAGGTGATTTCGACAGAGGCCTTCCTGAAGAACAGCGCGTAGTCGCCCGGCTTTGCCTGCATTGGAATAAAGCGGTGTTCACGCGGACCGGTGCGCCACGGTTCGTCGCTGATCTCCGAAGGATCGGGCATCGGCAGACCAGGACCCGTCGCCATGATCTTTCCACCCTGCACTGCCTGGCTGTCCACGGCAGTTGGCGGAAGATACAGCCCGACCTTGGAGCGCTCCTCCCCCTCCTCGGGCTTCACGAGCACCCGGTCTCCGACGACGATCAGTTTCTTCTTTGGCATAGTGGAAATCTAACGGCAGTTGAAAGCGCAACGCTGGAAGTTGGCGCACACCAGCACACTGCGACGCCTATCGCGCAGGCTTCTCCTTCGACTTCAGCAGCCCTTGCAGCCGTTCCACGTCGGCCCGGTCCTGCGGCCTGCCAACTGCGCGCTTGTTCTTCAGCAGTTCTGGTAGGCCAATGACGGGGAGAGTCAGCCCGTCGAGTTCCAGCTCCACACGTCCCTGCCACGCGTCTTCGAAAGAAACGGCTTCGATCGCGGTAATGACATCAATACGCCTCGGGACCAGGCCGACCTGCAGGATCGTCCCTTCGCGAGTAAAGTCCGCGACCTCAACCCGTTCCAGCGGGGCTCCAAATGCGGCCAGCGCGTTCCACACTCGCCGGGCATTCTCCAGGGTGGGCCTAACGAACAGGTCGATGTCTCCTGTCGCGCGTGGCAAACCATGAGCGGCGACAGCGTACGCCCCGACCACGAGATACTCAACGCCCGCGGCGGTAAAGGCGGACAATATGTCGCGGAAGTCTGGATTCAGCATCGAAGGGTTCCGTGTGACCCGAAGCGCCACCAGCTACCGCGAACATCCAGGCGTCGACGGCGAGTGCCCACATCATGTCCACGCGCTGCGCTGCAGACAGGGAGAGGTATGCCGCGTCGTCATCGACCGAGGCGCGTGTGGTGAGGTGTACCTGATGTCGAGACGGCATGAATCAATATAACCCGACGCGTAGGCATGTCGGTCACATGACCAAATGCCACGCTGCCTGACGACGAATTGCCCAGCGCAGCTTTCCTTCGGCGTCGATGATGAAATCCTCTTCCTGCGCAACGCGGACCGGGTTGCCCCACTCCGGCACCGGAGTCGTCACCTGCAGTTCGGACGAATACCACATGCCGGGAATCACCTTCGCGTCGCCACGGCCAGGGACGCCTTCCTGATAATCCCACAGTCCGATGAGCGGACCGGCGCCGTGACCGTGCATCCCGATCGGATGCGAGTACATCGTGCCGTTCAACCCTTCGGCCTTCATCTTCGCGAGCACTGACGCGAGGATTTCGTTTCCAGTGCGGCCAACCTTCGTTTCCTCGAACAAAATATCCTGAAGGCGGTTCGCGTTTTTCATCGCCAGCTTGAGGCCCGCCGGAGCGTCGGTTTCTCCATCGAGCAGTACGTAGGCCATGTGCTGCGTGTCGGTATTCAACCGGAGCGCGGTGATGCCGACGTCGCAATGCAAGACGTCGCCCTTCTGGATTACTGGATCGTCACCGAGTTGCGCCGCGGTCACGCCGCGGCGCTGGACGTCAACGGACGGTTGAAACCAGGTGCCGAGTCCGAGGTCGTTCACCTGCTGCCGCCACCACCAGACCAGGTCACTCGTCTTCGTGACGCCGGGCTTGATCACTTCGGTCGAATACATCCGGGCTATGAGCTGCCAGACGAGGTTCTGGAGCCGGCGATAGAACTGTTCCTCCTCGGGCACCCGGGCGGCTATGAACTCGAGCGGCAGGGCTTCGGCGCGCTTGAACTTTGCGGTCCAGGTGGCGCCTAACGCTTCGCTCATCCCCTCGTACTCGCCGGCGGTCAGGCCGTCGGTAAAGGCAAAGGTCCGGGACACATTGATCCCGATGACCGACGGCTTGCGCTGCTCGATGACGTCCTTCAACACCTGCCACTGGGCATCCCCCCACAGCTCCGCCTGGCGCCCGCCGACGTCGGCCGTGACGGCACGCGTGGAACGCACCGCCTCATAGAGGCCACCCTGTGATGTGCCGCCTAACGCGATCCGCTCGATGCAGGTGCCGTCGCCGGGATCGGTGCGACCCCCGGCAGCGCACTTGTCGAAGAAGACGTAGATCGTCCGGCGGCGCGCTGCAAACGTCGTGGGAGACACCAGCGACGTGAACGTGGGATCCTCGTTGTACTCGCGCATGGGGATCACCCACATGTCCACGCCGTGCTTGCGCATGAGCCCCGGCAGCACGGTCTTGAGCCGCTTTTCGAGCCACGATTGCTGGAGAGTGGCCTGTTCGCGCAGCGTGCCGAACGGCCGATTGGCCGCGCGATTCTGCGCGGACGCGAGCGATGACGCGCCGAGGATCAAGGCAAGCGCTGCGAATCTCAACTTCATGTTGTGCTCCCGAACGAAGTGGCTAAACGAGTGGGGTAATTAGCGCACTGGAAACCAAGTGAGAGGCTTCACCGCAAAGGTCGCAAAGGATCGCCAAGGAATTTCATCAACCTTTGCGTCCATTGCGGTCAAATCTCTCTTGGATGAGTTGCTTCACACTCAGCTTTTCTACTACGCTCGCGGTCGCCACGCCAGTACGCCAAGCCCGATAATTGCTGACTGCCCTTTGGTCGCAGCGGTGTATCAAGTGGATACGCAAGCTGGACACACCATTGAGCATATCGAATGCCGTTGAAGACAACACGAAGCAACCGTCGAGGCCGCAATGCGGTCTTTTTGATAATCCTTCTGGCCGCGGCCGCGAATACGGTCCTCGCGGTGCGGTACCTCCGCTATCGCGAGGAGACCGACCGCCTTCAGGCGGGGATGACGAAGGCGCAGCGAGAACGCACCGATGCCGTCATCACGGCCGAGCGGCACCGCTTACGCGTCGAGTGGGAGCTGATCCGCCGCCAGGCGCGGGGCGACAAACAGCTGCATCTGGCGGTCAACGTCGACAGCGGTCGGATGATTCTCGAGCGCGACGGCATCGTGATGCGCGAAATGCAGGTGCGACTCGGACCTGAGCGATTCCGCGGAGTGACCAGCGATTCCTCCATCGCAGTTCAGGCTCTTGGCCAGCGAACCGTCCAGCGCGTCCTCCAGGAAGGCGACAGCTGGGACATTCCGCGCACCGTGTTCAACGATCGTGGTCTCCCCGTTCCCGAGAGCCGCCGCGTGAAGGGCGCGTTAGGCGACAACGCGATCGTGCTCACCGAGGGCACCGTGGTGTACGCTGTACCTGAGTCGGGACCACTGGCGGACTCGTCGTACGTGCTGCCGGGCTCGGTTGTGGTTAGCCCGGAGGACCTCAAGGCGCTCTCAGCGAATATTCGTCCGGGTATGTCCGTTTACTTCTACCGATGAGTGTGCGTGTGATCATACAGCAGCGAACGAACATACAAGCGAGGCGGCGCGGAGCCGTTCTGGCTGTCCTTCTGGCGCTCCTGTTCGCCGGCGGCGCGACTGCGTTCATGGGTTCCCGGATCGTGGATGCCCGATTCGAGCGCGACATTTCCCGCATCGTCTTCAACGACAACCTCGAGCTCCTCCAGGATCTTCGGCAACACGCCAATGCTGCCGAGGACTCACTCCTCGCACTGCTCGAATCGCCGGCCGACAGTGAACCGTCCGGCGCAATCATCATCAGCATCACCGACAATCGCCTTTGGTACCGCGTCAACGACAGCGTCGTTTTCGAGACAAGCGTGGCGACCGGGAGTGGAAAGGTGCTGGAGAAGGGACCAGGCGGTTCCCGATGGAAATTCGAGACACCCCGCGGGCGCCTTCAGGTGCGCGGAAAAGAGGAAGATCCGGCGTGGGTTCCTCCAGATTGGCACTTCGTTGAGCAGGCCGAAAAACGCGGCTTACGCTTAACGAAGTTGAATAGGGGAGAGTCTATCGACGCAGGAAACGGGAGTGTGATCACCGTCTCCGGTAGCGACGTCGTGCGTAAAAATGCGGACGGCAGCGTTACACCGCTCGAGGCCGAGGACGGCCGCGAGATCGTGGTAAACGGGCAACTCATCGTACCCCCGTTTGGGACTAATCAGCGACGCTACAAGGGCGTGCTGGGCACTCACCGTCTCTTGCTGGGGGACGGGTATGCCATACACGGAACGAACGTGCCGCAGTCGATCGGACAGTCGGTGAGCCATGGTTGTGTTCGATTACTGAATGAAGACATAGCTCATCTATATCAGATCGTGCCGGTGGGGACGCCGGTATACATCTACTAGGGGGCATGGGGCATGGGGCATGGGGCATGGGGCATGGGGCATGGGGTGCATTAAACTCCCCTACTAGTTCCTTCGTAGGTCAGGGATTTCCCAATGCCAATTCGCAACTGAATCTTGCATCTTTCACCGGTTATCGGGCTGCTCCTTAGCTCATGCGTTAAGTATGCAGCCGCCACTTCCGGGCACGTGCGCCGTCATCGGCGAGTTGCCAGCTGATCCCACCGTCCAGCCTCGCCGATAGAATGTTGACGAAGCTTTCGATGCAGTTCGCCCAATTCAGGCACGTGCCGGTTCTCATCGCCGTTCTCTTCCTGGGAACGGGGGTGCCGTCGTCGTTTGCGCACACGGTCACGGATAAGTCATCCGTCGCGGTTGACTCGACACCGCGCGTGCCGATGTGGGGCCGCGATACGCTCGTCGGCCGCAGCGGGAAGCTGTGGATGAAGCTCATGACC
>DASRPK010000150.1:0-5219 GCA_035646395.1 Gemmatimonadaceae bacterium
GTTTTCATAGCGGTAACGGGATTCGAACCCGTGTTCCAGCCTTGAGAGGGCTGTGTCCTGGGCCCCTAGACGATACCGCCTCAACTACCGATGGCGGATGTCGGATGGGAGAATAAGCGATCCTCCGACATCTGCCTTCCCCCATCTGCCTTCCCATTCCCACAGGCCGGGAGGGACTCGAACCCCCAACCGCTGGTTTTGGAGACCAGTGCTCTACCAATTGAGCTACCGACCTACGTCCGTTTTCAGGGGTGACTGACGGGACTTGAACCCGCAACCCCCGGAGCCACAGTCCGGTGCTCTAACCAGTTGAGCTACAGTCACCGTGAACTAGATCACGCTGCGTACTGATTGCTGATTGCTGATGCTATTGCTGCGTACTGGTGTCAAGTGCTTGAAGGACCGGATACTAAATCCTATCCACCCCTCTCATCAACCAGGCGTCACTTTGTGCTTTCAACTCCCTCAACTCTTCAACTCCATCAGTCCTTCGCGCGATCCAGATACTCCCCCGTGTTCGGATTCACTCGCACCCGAACTCCCGACGGAATGAATTCCGGCACCTGAATCGTCACACCGTTCTCGAGCTTGGCCGGCTTGAATGACGACGTCTTCGTAGCCGTCTTCATCACCGGTGAGGTGTCCACGATCTCGAACGTCAGCGCCTGTGGCAACGTGATACCGATCGGACGGCCGTCATAAAACTCGGCCTGAAGCCGCATGTTCGGCACCATCCACTGCGCGTTATCGCCCAGGGTCTCCGCATCCATTTCAAGCTGGTCGTAGTTCTCGACATTCATGAAGTGGTACGTGTCGCCGCCCTGATACAGGAATTCGAGGTCGTGCGTTTCCATCGAGGCGCGCTCGATCGAATCGTCAGCGCGGAACCGGTGCTCAAACCCGGCTCCAGTACGGACGTTCTTGAGCTTCGCCTGCACCATCGCGCGCAGGTTGCCCGGCGTGTGATGACGGAAGTCGATAATTCGGCACGGCTGACCTTCGAAAACGATCACCATCCCGCGTCGGATCTGCGTTGCTGGTATTGCCATGACTGCGTTGCCGCTGATTGTCGTGAAAAGTCGTAAGTTCAGATAGCCGTTAATGTTAGCGGGACAATTATCGTGAGTCAACCGGCTCCGGAAAAGCAATCGTCACGCGGAGCCGCTGGGGACGCGGAGGGAAAAGCTGTCTGGAAATCTGCCTGTTGTCCCCGCGATCTCCGCGCCTCCGCGCGAGAGCCGTATCACCTCGGGTACTATCGAGGGGACGATTGTTGTAGCACGGGAAGCAGTGCCCGAAACACGTTCTCAGCCACGAGCTTCGACCCCTTTTCGTTGGGGTGAATCCCGTCCCCCTGGTTCATGTCGGTAACGCCTGCCACGCGATCGAGCAGGAACGGCATGAGGATGACGCCCTCCTCACGGGCCACCGCCGGAAACATCGCGCGAAACGCGGTCGTATAGCGCTCACCCAGGTTCGGGGGAGACTCCATTTGTGCGAGCAGCACAGTCGCGTCAGGCAGCACCGCTTTGACGCGACGAACGATCGCGCGAAGTGTCGCGCGGGTCGAATCCACGTCCTGCCCCCGCAATCCGTCATTCGCCCCTGTTTCGATCACGACGATCGACGCGGAATCACGGAGCAGCCACTCGATGCGCCGAAGAGCACCGGCCGACGTCTCTCCGCTGTAACCGGCGTTCACGACTTTGAGTGCAATGCCGGCAGAATCCAGCTTCTGCTGCAGGAGTGCGGGATAGGCACTCTCTGGCTCGAGGCCGAGTCCCGCCGTCAGTGATGTACCGACGATCAGCAACTTCTGACGGGAATCAGAGGGGGAAGCCGTGGCCGATCCTTCTGACGCCGGCGCCACGGACACGGCCGTCGTATCCCCCGGCGTATCTTTCGCCGGTTCGGCGCCGCACGCCGACAATGAAGCAGTGGCCACCACGACGGCGGCCGCGCACATCCATCCGAATCGCATGCTTGTAGCGCAGGGCCTCACGAAAGAATTCGACAGCGGGTCGCACCACCTAACGGTGCTTCGCGACGTGTCGTTCACGATACCACAGGGGACGTTCGTCGCGATTGTCGGTCCCTCAGGTAGCGGCAAGACGACATTGCTCGGCTTGCTCGCCGGCCTGGACTCTCCGACACGCGGTCGCGTCCTGCTCGACAATGCCGACCTGACCGCCATGTCGGAGGACGAACGCGCGCGACTGCGTGGCCAGAAAGTTGGATTCGTGTTCCAGAGCTTTCAACTGATCCCCACGCTGAACGCGCAGGAAAACGTGCAGGTGCCGCTCGAGCTGCGTGGCGACTCGGGCGCTTCACGGCGCGCGAAGGAACTCCTCGACCGTGTCGGACTCGGGGACCGGCTGGATCACCTCCCCACACAGCTTTCGGGTGGCGAACAGCAACGCGTGGCGATCGCTCGCGCGTTCTCCAACAGGCCGACGATACTGTTTGCCGATGAGCCGACGGGAAACCTCGACGGCAACACCGGCGGCCGAATCGTCGAGCTGCTGGAGGAGCTGAATCGGGAGTCCCACACCACGATCGTGCTCGTGACCCATGACCTGACGCTGGCACGACGCGCGCAGCGACTGATCCGATTGGCAGATGGTTTAGTCGTGGAAGACACCGAAAGGATGGCGGATGGGGGATGGGAGATGGGAGACGTGCCGCTCCACGCACAAACGGGAACCGGCACATGATCAACGTTGTCTTGCCGAGTCATGAGTCCCGAGTCACGAGTCCAGAGTCACGATGACCGCCGAGTCACAAGTCACGCGTCACGACTCCCGCGCTTCACTGCTTGGCCTCGCGTGGCGTGAATCGCGCAGCACGCGGCGCAAGCTGCTGTTGTACATGTCGTCGATCTCGCTTGGTGTCGCCGCGCTGGTGGCGATCGACTCGTTCGCCGGCAACATCACCAGGTCCGTGCGAGAACAATCACGCGCGCTGATCGGTGGTGACATCGTCTTCTCGGTGCGCAACGGTTGGACGCCGGCGTCGGACTCGGTGCTGTCGGAATTCGCCGCCCGTGGCGCGACGATCGCGAAGCAGACGTCTTTCGCGTCGATGGCGTATGCGCCGCGGACGAACTCGACCCGCCTGGCCCAGGTGCGCGCCGTCGGACCAGCCTTTCCGCTCTATGGCCGCATAACGACGAAACCCCCCGGCCAGTGGGAACGGCTGCACGATGGACGGCATGTCCTGCTCGACCCGGCGCTCATGATCGGGCTCGACACGCGGATCGGCGACACCATCTCGCTCGGCTACCAGACGTTTGAGATCATCGGGGCGCTCGATCAGGTCCCGGGTGACCCGGGCATCGCGGGGGCGATGGCGCCGCGGCTGTTCATCTCGGAGCAGCACATGGCGGCGACGCGGCTGCTGATCACGGGGAGCCGCGGCGAATACGACGCCTACGCGCGACTCGCGTCCGGCAGTCCCGATGCGCTCGTCGAATCGCTGGATGCCCGCCTTGATTCCGCGCAGCTGCGTGCGCGCACGATCAACCAGCAGGAAGGAAACATCACCGAGGGGATCCGCGAGCTCTCCAATTTCCTGGGACTGGTCGGGATCATCGCGCTGTTGCTGGGCGGCGTCGGCGTCGCGAGTGGCGTCAACGCGTGGGTCATGCGGAAGATCGAGACGGTCGCGATCCTGCGATGCCTGGGCGCGACGACGCGGCAGGTGATGACGATTTACATCACGCAGGCGATGGCGATGGGGTTCCTCGGCGCGGCGATCGGCGCAGCGTTAGGCATCGGCATCCAGTTCCTGCTGCCCGGCGTCCTGAACGATGTGCTGCCGGTGGACGTCTCGGTCCAGCTGGAGCCGCGGGCGATTGCGATGGGAATGGGTCTCGGGCTCTGGATTGCGCTGGCGTTCGCGCTGCGGCCGTTGATCGCGTTGCGACGGGTGTCGCCGCTGCAGGCGCTGCGCCGGAGCGACGATGGCTCACCGGCGCGCCGGTGGTGGCGCGACCCACCGAGGCTCCTGGTGAATCTGCTGGTCGGACTGTCGGTCGTCGGGCTTGCCGCCACACGCGCGGAAGATCTCGAAGAGGTTTTTGCCTTCAGCGGCGGGATTGCGGGCTCGATCCTGGTGCTGGCGGCCAGCGCGGCCCTGCTTTCTTTTGTGGCGCGGCGTGGCCTGCGGAAAGGTTGGCCGTATGTCGTCCGGCAGGGAGTGGCGAACCTGTACCGGCCCGGCAACCAGACGAGAAGCGTGATCCTGTCGCTCGGCTTCGGCGCCTTCCTCGTCACGACGCTGTACCTCGTGCAATCCAACCTGCTGGCCAGCTTCCAGCGGGCAGAGCTCAACGCTCGCGGCAACCTGGTGTTCTTCGACATCCAGGACGACCAGATGACGGGGATTGACTCGATCGTCGGAGCGCAGCAACGCGAATACGTGGCGCGCGTCCCGATCATCACGATGCGCGTTTCGGCCATCAATGGTCGAACGGTGGCGGACCTGATGGCCGATTCGACGAAGCGGGAAAGTCCGTGGGCGCTGCGCCGGGAATACCGGTCCACTTTCCGCAGCGACTTGACCGAAACGGAAAAGGTGCTCGCAGGCACCTGGTATGGTGACAAGCCCTCGGCGCCCGGGAACCTGCCACAGGTTTCGCTCGAGATCGAAGTGGCCGAGGCGATGGGCGCCGAGCTCGGAGACACGATTACGTGGAACGTCCAGGGTCTGGAAGTGCCAACCGTGTTCACCAGCATGCGCGAGGTAAACTGGCAGCGCTTCGAGCTCAACTTCTTCGCGGTGTTCGAGCCGCGGGCACTGCAGGACGCCCCGAAGACGTACGCGGCACTCGTAAATGCGCCTGACGATTCGGCGGTGATCGCGCTGCAGCGCGACATCGTGCGGCGTTACCCGAACGTGGCGAGTGTCGACCTTTCGCTGGTCCAGCGCACGATCGCCGAGATTTCGGCGCGGGCCACGTCCGCCATCAGGTTCCTGGCGATCTTCAGCCTGGCGATGGCGGTGCCGGTGCTCTTCTCGGCGGTGTCCGCGACCCGGCGCGACCGTGTGCGCGAGGGCGTCCTGCTCAAGACGTTAGGCGCGACGCGGCAGCAGATCATGCGGATCCTGTTCAGCGAATACGCGCTGCTGGGGATCCTCGGAAGCCTGGCCGGGATGGTGCTCTCTTTCGGAGGGGCCTGGCTGTTGCTGCGTTATGTGTTCGAGCGACCGTTCGAACC
>DASRPK010000151.1:0-26422 GCA_035646395.1 Gemmatimonadaceae bacterium
CTGGGTGATGACGGCAAAGTCGTTAGGCTGGCCGGGACGCAGGCTACGCATGCTCCGCAACACCGCCGTCACGTCATCGATGACAGCGTCCCGATCGTCGCCGCGCGGCTTCACGGTGAGATCGGCCCAATCCGTGTTCGCGTTCAGGTATCGGCGCCCAGACGTCAGCGACACGATCGCACGAGGACTCGTGCCTTCACCCATGAACGAACCACCAGCCTCGTAGATCCCGATCACTTCGAACGGCTGTTCGCGGATCATGATGGTCTTCCCCAGCGGCTCGCTTTCCCCGAACAACCGCTCGGCCATCTTGTCGTTGATGATCACGACCCTGGCGCCGCTTTTGTCCTCGGTCGCGGTGAAATCGCGGCCGCGCTTGATATCGCCGCCATCGACGACCAGCCATCCGGCGGTGTAGGCGTTCACGCCCGTGCTCGAGAGCTGGCGGTCTTTGTATTTCACTGACGCACCGACACCGGTGCGGACGGTTAGCGTATGGACTGAAGGCAAGTCGCGAATCGCCTCGGATTCGGCAATGGTGAACGGGGGATTGTTGCGCCAGAGGCAGGTGTCGTCCGAGCCATCACACGCCTCGAACGTGATCGGGAAGCGGTTCACGAAGAACGTGGTCGGTCCCGCCCGCTCGAATTCGGCCGCGATGCCGGTGTTGATGCCGTGAATCGCCGCCGAGATGATGACGACGACAAACACGCCGATCGCGATGCCAAGGATCGTCAGCGCCGCCCGCACCTTGTTGGCGCGCAAGGCATCGAGCGCAATCATCACGCCCTCGCCCAGTGGCTTGATCCGCGCCAGCATCATGTCTCCTTGCGCAATGCGACCACCGGATCGAGTCGCGATGCACGACTCGCCGGATACACACCGGCAATGATGCCGACGCCCATACCCACGACGACCGCCACGATCACCGACCACAACGCGACCGCTGCCGGGAGCGGAGATACGGCCTCGACACCCTTGGCCAGCCCCACGCCGGACAGGATTCCAAGGCACGCTCCCACCAGGCTGAGCGTCGTCGACTCCACCAGGAACTGCCGCAGGATGTCGGACCGCCTCGCGCCTAACGCCTTCCTGATCCCGATTTCGTGCGTCCGCTCGGCAACGGCCACCAGCATGATGTTCATGATGACGATCGAGCCGACGAGGAGTCCAATCGCCGGCAGGGCGATGCCGGCCAGCACCATGTACCCCTGGATCTTCTTCCAGAACGCGAGCGCCGAATCAGAGGTCTCGAGCGTGAAGTCGTCGCGTTGCGCCGGGCGCAGCTTGTGCCGCGCCCGCATCAGTTCGCGCACTTCCTCCATGTCGGCCTTCATCGCCGTCTCGTTCTCCGACTTCACGATGATGGCGTCGATGACCTTGAACCGGTTCACGAGCCGGTTCGCGGGCGACTGATACGGCACCACCACGAACTTGTCGGCCGAGATGCCGAAGATGCTTCCCTGCTTCTCGGCCACCCCGACGACCTGGTACGGCAGTCCGCCGATGCGCAGCTCGCGACCGAGCGGATCGAGACCGGGGAAGTAATGCGTTTTGACGTCCTCCCCGATGACCACCACCGGCGTGCCCAGCTCGTACTCCAGCGATGTCGGCAAGCGGCCGGACTGCAAACCCATGTTCTTGATCGCAAACCATTGTTCGGAGACGCAGTTCACCTCGACCCGGCGCGGCCGTGCATAACGAGACTCGGCGCTGAGCTGGTCGTATCCGAGGACGGCCCACTGGGTCGTGGGCGCGAGGACTTCGCTCACCGGGGCGATGTCGTCCTCGGTGATGCGCGGCCGGTTGCGCCAGGAGCGCCACTCGGCTTCGTCCACGTCGCCGATGTTGATGTTGGGGCGGTGCCGGACCTCGAAGCTTCCCTTGGCGATGATCTTGCCGACGAGGTCCTCTTCCATGTACCGGCCCATGCCCTCGACGATCGAGACAACGGCAATGAGGAACATCACGCCGATGGTCACGCCGATGAGCGTGAAGAAGCTCTTGAGCTTCTGCACGCGAATCTGGGTCAGAGCGAGGCGGACGGCTTCGAAGAGGCGCATGGGTGCCGGAACTACGCTACTCCGAAGGGTCCTGTTTCGGTACCGGACGCATACCGCAGGGCCCCGTTTGCCTGCCCGTTTACCCGTTTACCCGTCAGTCGCGCATCGCGTCCAGAGGATCGAGGCGAACGGCCCGCCGCGCCGGCAGCCACGTGGCTAACAGGCCGACGGCGCCCAGCACCGGCAATACCGCCGCGAATGCGGTCAGGTCGGTCGCCGACACGCCATAAAGTTGCGACGAGAGCACTCGCGTCAGCGCCAGGGCGGCAACCACGCCGATCGCGAGGCCCGCCGCCGTCAGTTTCGCCCCCTGGCCGAGCACCAGGCCGGTGACCCGTTCCGGCGTAGCGCCTAACGCGACACGGATCCCGAGCTCGTGCCGGCGCTGGGCGACCGTGTAACTCAGGATGCCGTGGATCCCGATTGCGGCCAGGATCACCGCCACGCCGGCAAACGCGATGAGCAGGAGCATGACGAAGCGCTGCTGAGCGATGGATTCGCCAACCGCTTCGGCCAGCGGCTTCACGCCGAACACCGCCAGTTGCGGATCGATCTGGCGCACAGCGGCACGAAGTGAAGGACCGACGGTCGAAGTCGGCGCCGTCGTCCTCACCAGCAGCGCTTCGGCGCCGTTGAATGACGGTGCCTGACGATAGGGCAGGTATATCGCGGGCGGCGCCTCACGCGACAGGCCGTTGATACGCTCATCCTTGACCACGCCCACGATCGTTCGCGCCGTTCCCCACAACCGGATCTGCTGGCCGATCGGTTCGCGAGCATCGAAGAATCGACGCGCGAGTGTTTCGTTGATGATCGAGACGGCTGGATCAGACGGTCCGTCGCGGTCCTCGAATGCGCGGCCGCTTCGCACGTCGAGCTGCACCGTCGTGAAGTAGCTTGCGCTTACCCGACGGATGGAAACCTCCGGCCAGTTCTGGCCCTCCGCTTCACGACCGACCACCCTCCACGAGTTCTGCGATCCCGGATCCACCGGGTGATTGCCCACGATCGCTGCCGCGCTCACTCCCGGAGTTCCGGCGATGCGATTGAGGAGGTCATCGTTGAAGCGATGCACCGAAACGAAGTTGGGCCATTGCTCGCTGCTGTTGCGATAGCGACTCGCCGGCAACTGGAACTCGGCTTTCACCACGTTTTCGGCGCGGAATCCGGTGTCGACCTGGGCCAGTCGCCAGGCACTCTTCACGAGCAGGCCGGCGCCGACAAGAAGTACGACCGCGAGGGCCACCTCCGAGATGACCAGCGTCGAGCGGAGCAAGTGGCGTTCGCGGCCTGCGGTTGCTCCGCGCGAGTCGTCAGCCTTGAGTGCACCCTGCAAGTCGACGCGCCGCGCCTGAATGGCCGGCACCATGCCGAACACGAGGCCAGTGAGGATGGCTAATCCGGTCGCGACGCCGAGGACGAGGACGTCGATGCGAGTCTCGGTAATCCGCGGAATGTCCGCGGGAGCGAACCCCACGAGCATCCGCAGTGCCACTACGGCAATCGCCACGCCCATGACGGTCGACACCGCCGTGAGGACCAGGTTTTCAGCGGCAAACTGCCTGACGAGTCTGCGAAGCGGCGCTCCCATCGCGGTTCGGACCGCCACCTCGCGCAGCCGCGACGTGCCACGGGCCAGCAACAGGTTGGCGACGTTCGCACACGCGATCAACAGCACGAACCCGACCGCGGCCAACAGGACCCACAATGTCCCGCGCACGCGTGAGAAAATCACGTCCGATATCGGCTCGACGAACGCACCGCGGGCCACGTTCGATGGATATGCAGCTTCCAGGTCAGCCATGATGCGTGTCAGCTCATTCTGTCCTGACGCGAACGTGGCGCCGTCGGCGAGACGGCCCAGCACGAAGAGCGGGTGGGTGTCGCGCACGAGTACCTGCGGATCGCCGCGCAGCGGGACCCAGACATCAACACGGGATCGCAGGTCGCGATCGGCAAACCCGCGTCCGTAGGCGGCCGAGCGCAGGATCTGCATCGCACCGAAATCCGACTCGGCGGATACGACGCCGATGATCGTTGTCTCGATGTCGTTCAGCCGTATCGTGCGGCCGACAATATCCGGTGCACGCTGGAACTGGCGCTCCCACAACCGGTCGCTGATGAGCGCCAACTCCGGCCCACCGGGCTTGTCCTCGTCGGCCGTAAACGTGCGACCCTGCGACGGCCGGATGCCTAACAAGGGGAGCAGTTCGTGCGTGGCAACGACAACCGGGAGCCGCGTCGGCTCACCGTCGATCGGTGTCAGCGTCCGTTCGATGGGTGCAAAGGCGGCGAAGCCGGCGAATTGCCGGCTGCGTTCCTTCATGTCCATGAAATCGGGAAGCGACGCTGGCTCACGATTGGTGCCGGTATTTCGATCGGTCTCCCAGACCATCGCCAGGCGATCGACGTCCTCGAACGGAACCGGACGAAGCAACACGCCGTTGACGACGCTGAAAATCGCGGTCGTGGCGCCGATGCCGATCGACAGCGTCAGGATCGCGGCCAGGGCGAAGCCGCGCGATCGCATCAGCACACGCGTGCCGTATCTCAGGTCCTGGACGAAATCATTCCACATTGAAGGCAAGCCTCCGAGGGGCGGCGGCTCGAGCGCCTGTGGTTTTGGTCGAGCCGATTCACGAATGGACTGGGCGAGCGCAGGTTCTTCCCGGAGTTCGGCGACAGCGAGCTCGAGCGCATGGTCACGGGCGTAACCTTGGCCGAGATAGTCCTCGAAACGCTGGGCGAGATGCTGCGACAGCTCTTCGACGATGTCCTCGTCGTGAGCGGGATCGTTCGTGATCTGGTTCAGGGCGCCGCGAACGAGCGCGCGCCAGTCAGGCGTGGTCACGTGGGGCGCAGCCTCGCCACGCGATTGATGCCGGTGAAAAACTCCTGCCACAGACTCCGTTGCGCGGCCAGAACTTCGGCGCCTTCGGCCGTCAGCCGGTAATAACGTCGGCGGCGCTGGCCTGCTTTCTCGACCCATCGCCCCTCGATGAGCCCCCGCGCCTCGAGGCGGTAGAGCATCGGATAGAGCGATGCGACGTGAAACGAGATCGCGCCGCGGGACCGGCGTTCGATCTGCTGCGCGATTTCGTAGCCATGTCGCTGGCCATCCTCGAGCAGGGCGAGGATGAGGAGCTCGGCGCTCCCTTTCTTCATTTCGGAGGTAAGGGCAGGCTTGGCCATATGTGGTGTGACAACATATACGGGCGTATGGTTGGCGTGAATTTCAAGCTGGGATGCTGATTCCTGATTGCTACTGCGGATACAGCGTGCTGGGGCCGGGTCTGAGTGACCAAAACCGTTTGGCGGCGCCAGCTCCAGCACGCATGCACTTGCAGCAGCAATCAGTAATCTGCACGCAGCCTGGGGCCTCCCCCCCCTTGCCCCATTCCGGAGCCGGCATTCGTATAGTGGGTATGCCCGGCCAGGAAGGGACGATGACTACCATGCAAGACACACGTGTCGTGCCGCGGCCTGCGATGTCCGAGATCGACACGTTCGGGCTGACGGATCGTGGTCGCGTGCGGCCCGTCAACAACGATCACTTCCTCATCGCCAGCTTTCACCGGAACCTGCGTGTGCATCACACGTCAATTCCGGGTGGCATTGGTCATCAGGAAACAGAATCGCGCGGCTTCCTCTTTCTTGTCGCTGATGGAGTCGGTGGCCTGACGAGTGCCGGTGACGGTAGTGCACTCGCGCTATCGACTCTCGCACAACACCTGCTGCACGCGACCGAGATCTGCTCGGAGATCGTGCTGACGCAGGAAGAAAAGTCCTTGACCGAGCTGCGTGAAGCCGTGCTCCAGGCGCACACCGCGCTCGTCGACATGGCGAGAGAAGCGGGTGGAAAGCCCGCCACGACGTTGACGATGTACGCCGGCTTCTGGCCGCGCGCGTTCGTCGTGCATGTCGGCGACAGCAGGATGTATCGCTTCCGCGATGGTGAGCTGACCCGCTTTACCTCCGATCAGACGTACGAGCAGTTGATGCTCGAATCAGGCGCCATCAAGCCGGGCAGTCCCGAAGCGGCGCGGCTGAAGCACGTGCTGTGGAGCGCCGTCGGGAACGATGAAATCGTGCCGCAGATCGTGCCGACCGACATCACGCGTCGCGACGTAATCCTTGTGTGCAGCGATGGACTCACCAAACACGTGTCCGACGAAGAAATCCGCGAGCGCCTGGCGCGCGACGAATCATCAGAGGAAAACGTGCGCGCCCTGGTCGACCTCGCGCTCGCGCGCGGCGGATCAGATAATGTGACGGCGGTCGTCGGGAAGACCCGTCCCCGAACGACACCTTCTTCATCAGAAGCGATCCGCTAACGATTCGGGCCGAGTCCCAGCGCGCCGGAGTACCATAGCCCGAAGCCGACGCCGGCGAGGAGGGCGAAGGTCCGGATCGGGTCCTTTTCGCGTACTTCGATGCGGTTCACCTGGTCGAAGGAAACCGTCAGCCGAGTGCGTGCCAGGTTGTTCCGAACGCCGAAGATCGAGTCGGTGGCCACGACGAGCGTCAGGAAGTCGACCGTTGGGCCGCTTTTCAACCGGACCCGGGACATGTTGGAGATGATGTTGGGCGGCGCCGGCGGCGTTGGCACCGGTACCTGCTTCCACCGTACGCAACCAGGCATTCCTACCAGCAGGGCCAGCACCGTCATCCGCTTCCATCGTTGCATCGCATGTTCCTCGGCTGGGGGGGCACCGATTGCGTCGGGGGATGATCCTTTCAATTCACACGCCCCGCAAGCGAGGCGCCGTTGATGCCTGTCGTATTCACGCCCGGTAACTTTTGCTCATGCCGGTCCTGACCCACCCCCTGCCACGCGTCCCCGACGTCGTCGCCCGGGAAATCCTCGCGATGCACTGGGGACTTTCGGGGACTTTGCGTCCGCTGCCCGGAGAGCGCGAGCGCAATTTTCACGTGTACACAGCCGACGGCCGGGAGTTCACGCTCAAGATTGCGTCCTCTCTCGAGGACCCGGCGGACATCGACCTCCAGGTGGCGGCACTGGAGTTCCTGGCGACACGACTCCCGGCAGGGCGAGTCCCGAACCTGGTGCCGGCGCGGGACGGGAACCGGGTGGTCTCGCACACGATCGACGGCGAGGACCACACCGCCCGCCTTCAGACCTGGCTCCCCGGCCGGCCGCTGGCCGAGGTCTCGCCGCATTCGCCGGCGCTCCTGCGCGGCATTGGAGAGACGTTAGGCGCGGTGGCGCACGCCCTCACCTCGTTCACACATCCGGCGGCGCAACGGGCGCTGAAGTGGGACCTGGGGAAAGCGAACTGGATCGGGGAACACCTAGGCCGGGTGGGAGATCGCGCGGTGCGAGAACGCGTGGAGCGGATCTTCGCGCACTATGTCAACGATGTCCGTCCGGTGTTGGAGGGGACGCGCAGAAGCGTCGTGCATAACGACGCTAACGACCATAACATCTTGATCGCTCGGAGCAACGACCACGCCAACGATTACAACATATCGGTCGCTCGGAGGGACGATGCCGCCACTGCGGCATCGTGTCTAATAGACTTCGGCGACCTGCTCGAGTCGCATCCGGCCTGCGACCTCGCCATCGCGCTCGCGTACCTGATGATGGGAAAGCCCGATCCTGTCAGCGCCGCCACGCACGTCATCGCCGGGTATCATCACTCGCTGCCGCTGACCGAAGCAGAAATCGCTCTCCTCTTCCCGCTGGCGCAAATGCGCCTGGCGGTCAGTCTCGTGAACTCGGCGCTGCAGGCCGAGGCGGCCCCCGAGAACCCGTATTTGCAGGTCAGCGCAAATGCCGCAGCGCGATTACTCGAGCAACTCGATGCGATTCATCCGCGCCTCGCTCAGGCCCGGTTCCGCGAAGCCTGTGGACTCTCGCCGTGTCCATCGTCCGTCGCCGTCGCCGATTGGATGGCCGCTAACGCCAGTTCCTTCGCCCCCTTGCTGGGAGCGACGCTGCCGGCCACCGACGTTCACGTCCACGATTTCAGCGTCAGCAGCCTGACAATCGGCTCGATCGATGACTGGCGTGACCAGCGACGCTTTTCGGCACTCGTCGATCAGGAACTTGCAGCGTCCCGTGCCCGCGTCGGCATCGGCCGGTACGACGAGGTGCGTGCCATCTATACGACGGACCTGTTCCGCGTCGAAGGCAACGACGGGCCGGAATGGCGCACGGTGCACATCGGCATCGACGTTGCCGCACCTCCGGGCACCGCCATTCACGCGCCCACCGCCGGGACGGTCCACAGCATCCGCAACAACGACGCTGCGGGCGACTATGGGCCAACGGTCGTTCTCGAACATGCCGCCACCAGCGAGCGCCCCGCATTCTGGACGCTCTACGGTCACCTCGACCGCGCGACGCTGGATCACCTGGCGGTCGGACAGCACGTGAAGGCAGGTGACGTCATTGGCTGGCTGGGCGACGTGACGGTGAATGGGGGATGGTGGCCACACGTCCACGTCCAGGTCATCTGCGACGTGCTCGGACGCAGCGGCGACTTCCAGGGCGTCGCCAGGCCTAACGAGCGCGCCGTCATGCTCGGCATCTCGCCAGATCCCACGCCACTCCTCGGGCTGCCGGCTACGGCACGGGCGCCGCGCCCGGCGAGCACCGCCTCATTGCTCGAGCGTCGCGCGCGCACGGCCGGACCGTCGCTCAGCGTGTCGTATCGCCGCCCGCTCCACATCGTGCGGGGCGTGATGCAATATCTGATCGACGCCGAGGGACGCCGGTATCTCGATGCCGTCAACAACGTGGCGCATGTCGGACACGCGCATCCCGACGTGGTGCGCGTGGGACAGCAGCAGATGGCGGCGCTGAACACCAACACGCGCTACCTGCACGACGCCATGATGGAGTACGCCGAACGGTTGACGGCGACATTGCCTGAGCCGTTGCGCGTTTGCTACTTCGTGAACTCCGGCAGCGAGGCCAACGAGCTCGCGATCCGGATGGGCCGGGCATTCTCCGGCGAGCGTGACATGGTCGTGGTGGAATCCGGGTACCACGGAAACACGACGACGCTGGTCGATGTCAGCCATTACAAGTTCGCCGGACCGGGTGGCGCGGGAGCGCCGGACTGGGTTCACACCGTCCCGATGCCCGATACGTATCGCGGCACTTTCCGCGAAGATGTCGACAACGCCGGCATCAAGTACGCGCAGGCCGTTCGTGAAGCGGTGAGAACAATTCGCCAGGCGGGCCGGCGTCCGGCGGCGTTTCTCTGCGAATCGATCCTGTCGTGCGGCGGACAGGTGCCGTTACCCGAAGGGTATCTGCGCGAGGCGTACCGGCACGTCCGCGCCGCCGGTGGCGTCTGCATCGCCGACGAAGTCCAGGTGGGACTTGGCCGCGTCGGGGCGCATTGGTGGGCCTTCGAGGCGCACGACGTGGTGCCGGATATCGTCACGATGGGGAAACCGCTGGGCAACGGCCACCCGTTAGGCGCGGTGGTGACGACGCCGGAGGTCGCGGCGCGATTCAGCAACGGGATGGAGTACTTCAACACGTTCGGCGGGAACCCGGTCTCGTGCCTGATCGGGGGCGAGGTGATCGAGGTGATCGAGCGTGAAGGGCTGCGCGCCCGAGCACTGGAAACGGGCGATTACCTCAAGGCGCGGCTCCGTGACCTTTCCGAGCGGCACGCGCTAATCGGCGATGTGCGGGGGGATGGCCTGTTCATCGGCATCGAGCTGGTGGCCGACCCTGAACAGCGCACACCGGCCGGCCCGGCGGCGAGCTACGTCGCCAATCGCATGCGCGAGCTCGGCGTGTTGATGAGCACCGATGGCCCGGACCACAACGTGCTGAAGATCAAGCCCCCATTATGTTTTGGAGCAGCTGACGTCGACTTCCTCGCAGAGTCCCTTGATCGGGTACTGGCAGAAAGTCCCGTAAAAGATTGAACCACAGGGGACACGGAGGAACACGGAGGACTGCAAGCACTGTTCACGTTATGCATTGCTGCGTTCTCTGTGACCCCTGTGTCCCCTGTGGTAAAATGTTTTGCGGGATCCGGTCTAGCGTCGATTGCCTTTCGAAGGCCGAACAAGCTAGAACTTCATCGCGGCGAGATGCTTGTACCCGATCGCCAGGCTCGCCATGGGATCCGTCGGGTCGTCGTGCTCGACGAAGTAGTGCTGGATTCCCGCCTGCTTCGACTGGGCGAAGTATTTGGCGAACGGAAGCTGGCCGGCGCCGACATCGACCATCGTGCCGTTGTCCGCCATGTCCTTCACGTGCACGCTGTAGAAGCGGCCCGGGTATTTGGCGAAGTACGCCAGCGGATCCTTGCCGCCTTTCACCAGCCAGAAGAGGTCCATCTGCATCGACGTGACGCGGGGATCACATTCCGCCAGCAGGATGTCAAATCCCGTCGTGCCGCCTAACGGTGAATGGTCGTCGGAGTGGTTGTGGAAGCCGACCTTGATCCCCGCCTTCGCCGCCTGCTCACCGGCGCGATTGAACTCCTCGGCGACCTTCTTGTACCCGTCGGCGGTCATCTCCCGGCGCGGAATCGAGGCGCAAATGACGTAGCGATGCCCGATCGTCGCTGCCTCATCGATCACCTGCGCAAAACGAGTCCGAATCGCCGGCATGGCCGCTGAGTGCGCCGATGGAGACGTCAGGCCATTCGCGTCGAGGATGGCGCGGATTTCCCTGGCCGGGCGGTCGAAGTACCCGGCGAACTCCACTTCCTTGTACCCGATCTTCGCGACCTGCTCCAGAGTCTGTTCGACGCTCGCTTTCATGCGCTCGCGGACGGTGTAGAGCTGGACGCCAATGCTGGAGAGTGACTCGGCGTTCGTGACTCGTGACTCGGCAGCACGGTGTTTCCAAAGATCTGTGGCGTTTGGAAGCGCCATAGCGCCGAGCAGAGCTCCACCAACACCGCTGGAGTGCCGCAGAAAATCTCGACGATTGAGGAGTTCAGTCACGATGCCTTTGCCGAGTCACGAGTTACGAGTTACGAGTTACCGCGCTCCACCCGGCTTCAACCGCTGCAACATGTTTCGCAGCTGGTTGTTGTTTGGCTGGATCGCGAGCGCCTTGTTGATGGCGTCGATCGCACCGGCGGTGTCGCCCGCGGCGACCGAGACGTTCGCCAGGTTCTGCAACGTTGGAACCGACTGCGGGAAGAATTCCAGGTTGAGCTTGAGAATCGCGATCCCTGCCTGACGCTTGTCGGGAAGCTGCGCGATCTGGTTGCCGGCTTCGTTCAGTGTGGGTTCGGAAAAGTCGTATGCCGCTGCGCCGTAATAGCGGAGCCGGAGCGCGCGGTACAACGCGATCGCGGAATCGGCGCCCTTCGCCTGCACGGCCTCGGTCAGCGCGGCACGCAGGGTGCGCGGCTTTGCCAGGCCATGATGACACGTCTCGCACGTCACTCGCGTGAGGTCGGTGAACGTCCGCCCCGTGGCCGGCAGGTATTTGCCGTTGATGTCGTTCACCATCTTCAACATCTCGCGCGCGATCTTCTTCGTCTCCTTGTCGTCGAGCGCGTAGTCGAGTTGCGGACCGCCACCACGTCCACCTCGTCCACCTGCCGTCGTATCCGCAGGCGCGGCCGCAGCCGGCGCTTCGGTGTGGCAATGTTCGCAACGCACGCCAAGCGCCATCGCGAACTGACGCATGATGGCCGTGACCTGGTTGCGCGGCATGTCCTTCGGCAGGACCTGCAGGTTCTTGGGCGGCTCACCACCGCGACCCTGCCCGGCAGGCGCAGCGCCCCCCTGCGCGGTAACGACGGCCGGAGTGACGGCTGCGAAAAGAGCGAAGGCGATCGGACGGAGAAGGGGCATGGACTGGACCTCGGAGATGGTCAGGTCAGTATGTTGGCAGCCGTGCCGTCTGCTGGAAAGGCCACAACCAGTCCAGAGGCCAGAGGCCGGAGGCCAGAGGCCGGAGGCCAGAGGCTGAGGAGAACTGCGCACTCCTTTGGCTTCTGGCATCTGGCCTCAAGCCTCAGCCCTATCTGTTCGACCCCCAATTCACCACCGGCAGCACCTTCCGTCCCGGCGGGTTGTCGCGAACGATGTTCAGCAGCCCCAGCTGCACGCCGCTCAACGACCAGGCGTAGTTTACCAGGCCAATCGTTAGGCCGTTTTGCTGCCCCCTGATCTGGTTGAAGGCGCTGACGCCGACACCCTGGAAGAGCGCGCCACCGGGGCGCCGGAAGCGAGCGCCGCGGTCATCGCCGCCGTCTTCCTCGCGAACCCGGAGCCAGGCACCGGCCACCATGAACCCTTTTGCCTCGGTGGACCCGATCACACCGCCTGCTATCGCCGCTCCATGAATCCGGGGCGCCCCGACGCCAAAGCCGTTCACGCTCAGGAAGCTGATCCTCCCGCCGGCGCCCATCCCGAATCCGTTGATGAAGATTCCGGTCGCATCTCCGCCGACGCCCATGCCGACGCCGTTGACCATTACCCCTGTCGCATCGCCGCCAACGCCCGCGCCGATGCCCGCGAAGGAGATGCCACTGAACCGTCCACCAGCGCCCATGCCGACACCGGTCAGCGCCAACCCCCGGAATTCCCCACCAACGCCCGCGCCAATTCCGCCGACCAGCAGTCCTTCGAACGCTCCTCCCACGCCGGCACCCAAGCCAGCGATCAGGGCTCCAGTGCCTCCGCCCCCTGCCCCAACACCAAGACCGCCGATCATGATCCCGGTGAAGCGTCCACCAGCGCCGATCCCGAGCCCTCCGACCGCGAGTCCGCTCATCTCACCGCCAATACCGGCACCGAGCCCTCCCACGATGATCCCTTTGGCACTGCCACCCACGCCGAAGCCGAGTCCTCCGATCGCCACACCTCCGATGTCGGTACCAACGCCCGACCCGAGGCCGCCGATCATGACCCCGCGGACGGAACCACCAACGCCGCTACCCAGTCCGCCGATGATTATTCCCGTCGCATCGTGACCGACTCCCATACCGAGACCGGCCACGCTGATGCCGCTGAATTCGTCAGTGACTTCGACACCGAAGGCTGCGGCGACGAGTCCCTTGAGGCGCCGGCCGCCCGTGGCCGGCAGGCCTAACGACAGCCCGGTGATGTCGCCGTGTCCGTCGCGGTACGGCGTCCAGATCGTGGCGTTGACCCCATTGACCTTCTCGAGCCGGCTGTCGCGGTAGTTGATCCGGAGTCCGTTCACCCGGCGGGAATCGCCAATCGAGATACCGACGCCACCGACCGTGAGGTCGAGGCTGCGTCGTGAGTCCTGGGCTTCGCCGACAGCGGCAAGAGTGAGAAGCGTGGCGAGGAATGTGGGTGCTGACCGAAGAGAGAGCACAGCGCCTCCGGGGAAGACGGAATCGGCTAGCTCTCTACGTCCTTGGTACGCACTGGTTTCGAAAAGGAACGCAGGCCGATTGCGTTCACACCGCTCGGCCCTGAAACTCCCGAGCATGCACCGCCTTTCATATTTGCTTTCTCTACCCATCGCGTGTTCCCCCGCGCTCGTCCGGGTGCCTGGATCGGCATCGCTACTCCTCGACCCCGCTCATGAGGAGTGGCGGAGATCGGCTCCCGAGGTCTCACATCTCCGGTTCGAAACGACCAAGGGGGTGTTCGTGCTCGAGCTCCACCGCGCCTGGGGCCCACTCGGCGCGGACCGGGTCTACAACCTCGCGCGGCTCGGCTACTACGACGACACGAGGCTGCACCGCGTCCGCGCGGACATCGCGCATTTCGGGATTCATGGCGATCCGGCGGTCAACGCCGTCTGGTCGAAGGCGGAGTTGAAGGATGACCCGCCACGTTCAGCGAACCGGCGCGGAACGTTTGCGCTGGCATTCCCGGCGCGGCCCAACTCGCGCACGACACAGATTTACATCAACAAGACGGACAACGCGCGGAGCGATCCCGAACCGTTCACCGTGTTAGGCACGGTGGTCCAAGGGATGGACGTCGTCGACAGCCTGTATGCGGGGTACGGCGAGGAGTCAGGTGGAGGGATGAGGCAGGGGCGACAGGGGCCGTTGCTTGCGGGTGGGAATGAGTTGATGGATCGCGTTTACCCCCGCCTAGACAGGATTCTTCGCGTTGTTGTTACCCCCGTCCGTTAAGAAGATGGATGTGGGACGTGGGATGTGGGATCGATCTATGTTCTCGTCTTCTGCCTCTCGTCCTTGAGCACCTTCCCTCCCTGCATCACCCAGCTCACCCGCTCCGTCGCCGTGATGTCGGCCAGCGGGTCGCCCGGGACAGCAATGAGATCAGCCAACCTTCCGGGTGCGATAAGCCCCCGATCGTCCCTGCCTAACACTTCGGCGGCCACCGTCGTCGCGCTGCGTAACGCAGCCAGCGGCGTCATGCCCATCTTCACGTAGACCGCGAACTCCTTCGCGTTTTCGCCGTGTGGAAAGACCGCGGCATCCGTGCCGAAGGCGATCTTCACCCCGGCCGCAATCGCCTTCTTGTTGCTCTCCAGCGCCAGCGGGAGGACGGTTTCCGCCTTCCGCCTGACGAGTGGCGGCAGCACCGCGAGGTTGATCCGGTCTCGCAGATAGGCCGTCGGCACATAATACGTACCATGCTGCTTCATCAGCGCGATCGCCTCGTCGTCGAGCACCGAGCCATGTTCGATCGACGCGACGCCGGCGCGGACGGCCGCCTTGATGCCTTCGACGCCATGCGCGTGCGCCGCCACCTTCACGCCGTGCCGCGCCGCCTCGTCCACCATCGCCTTGAGCTCTTCATACGTGTACTGCTGCGCACCCACCGGACCCTCGAGCGACAGCACCCCGGCCGTGGCGCAGGTCTTGATCACCTGGGCGCCGTGCTTGATCTGGTAGCGCACCGCTTCCACCACTTCCCACGGCCCGTCGGCGACCCCTTCTTTCGGCCCCTGTTCCAGCACGCCCGGCGCGAACCCGGTCACGTCACAGTGGCCGCCGGTGATGCCTAACGCGTTGCGCGATGGGACGACGCGCGGGCCGACCACGTCCTGCCGGTCAACCGCCTTCCCTAACGCCACGGTGATCTCCCCGCCGAAGTCACGGACCGTGGTGAATCCCGCCATCACCGTCGTCCGCGCATGCCGGGTGGCCTTGTAGGCCGCGTCGACACTGGTCTCGAGGACCGGCTCGACGAACGAGCTGGCGCCGATCTCCCCGCTCAGGTGCGTGTGCAGGTCGATGAATCCCGGCATCAGCGTCACGTCACCGAGGTCCATTACCCGGGCTCCAGTTGGAAGCGAGGGAGGATTCACCGCGGTGATGCGGTCGGCGGTCACGACCACGCTCACGTCCCGGAGCATCTGGCCACTCGTCAGGTCGAGCATCCGGGCCGCCCGTATCACGACCGGCGCCGCAGGCGGGGACGCGGGACCCTGAGCCGGAACCGGGGCAAAACCGGCGGCCAAGGTGATCGAAACTATGGACAGCCTGAGTCTTCGGGGCATGGCGGGGACTGGAGAAAAAGGGAGGCGCGGAACGGCCAAGCTACGGTCCCACTTGGACCTGTGCCACGGCACAATGCGCAGCAGAACGAACCGTTGCACCGGGCCGTCAGGCGGTGGCTGGTGCTGATGGCGCTCCCAGGAGTGTCCAACGTGACCCGCAGTGCTCCCAAATCGTGTAATCGCTGTGAGTTAGGCCAACTCATGCAATCAGAAGGAGACGGGAAGTTCGTCGGCATCCTCTTCTCTCCCAGTACGAGGCCGGATTGAGCCTGGGCTCGAGCGTAACGGACACGAAGACAGGTGAACGAGAAGCCACGACGATCTGGTCGGGGAAGCTCGAGGCCATCGATGCATTCCTGACGTTGTTCGCCAAGGCGGTCCGGCAGCTGCACGCGTATCCGGTCACGAGCCAGGTCTGTGTCGACGCCGTCAACACCTGCCGCACCCATCTCGCCTCGATCGACATCGCCGACGAGATCCAGTTCACCGTCACGCCCGACGCCCTGCTGGTGCACGAACGTCCCGTCGGCGACAATGCGTTCGTCAGGCAGGAGTTGGTGCGGCGCCTGCGGCGGGCGCGCGTCGCCGCGCTGACGGTGCAGCGCGACTGCACGGCCCGCGACCTCACGCGATGCATCGTCAACCTGCTCCGGTGCAGTGAAAGCGCCGACCGCACGCTGTCGGTCGCGGAAATGCTGGCCGACGATGGCGTGGACGCGGTGATGGTCGAGGTCACGCTGCGGCGCGAGGTGCTGCCGGTGTCGCCGTCCGCGCCGGCGCAGCGCGACCTCGTCGCCCACGAGCGCCGCCGGCGCGAAGAGGTGCAGGCCAACACCCGGACCGTCCACCTGTTTCCGCCGCATCGCGGCTGGATCCGGCTCGACCCGGCCGAGGTGTACGACTGGGTTTCACTCGCCGATCTCGCCATCCTCGTCGATGACCCTAACGACCTGGCCGTCATGCTCGACCGCCTGGTCGAGGAAGGCAAGCCGGGTACAGGACCGGATCCGAAGGCGCTGGAGCGCCGCTTGAGCAGCATGTCGGCACTGTTCGCGGGTCTCGAGCCCCGCCTGAGCCGGGTGATGTTTGCGAAGCTCGCGCGCGTCATCGTCGCGATGGACGCCGATCGAAAACACGAGCTGCTGAAGCGGATCATCCTTCCCACGGTGTTCGACGGCCGGCCCGAGATGCAGGTGCTGCACGCCTTCGCCGACGCCGACCTCGCGGAAGCGCTCTGCCTGCTGTTCGATCCGGACAATGGCGGTTCGGCGCTGGCATTTTCCGCCCTCGACCAGCTCGAGCTGGACCCGCAGCGGCGGTCGGCGCTGCTGCCGCTGATGGAAGACCTCATGCGGGCGCGCATCGACCCGGCCCTTGGCCTGGATGCGGCCACCGCAATCGCGCTCGACCAGCAGGCGCGCCGCCTGACGAGTATCGCGGGAACGGAACGGCGAAGCTTTGCCGAGCTCTCGGGATTCGACCTGCGCGTGGACGACCAGGCGCGAGCGACGATCGATTCGGTGTGCGGTGGCATCCGTGACACCGATGGGTTGATGGTGGAGTTCCTCTGCCTCGCCAACCTGATCGGACTGCAGCCAAACCCGGAAGTCGCGAGTGCATTCGTGCACGATGCCATGGATCACGCCAGGCAGCTCGTGGCGGCGAACCGGTGGAGTGACCTTGCAATCGCCATGGAACGGCTGGCGCAGGTGATCTCGCCCCTGCGTGAGCGCCGGCCCGAGATTACGGCGCTGGTCGACGCCGAGTTGAGCACATTCGCGACGCCGGAATTCGCCGCAGCGCTCCTCGCGCGGCATAACGACGGCGAGGCATCCCAGGCGCTATCGCTCAAGCTGATCGATGCACTCGGCTCATCGATCGCACCGGCGCTGCTTTCGCTCCTCGATACCGACCCCCGGTCCGCATCGGTTGCGGTGGGCCTCATGTGTGAGCGTGCGTCCCTGTTCGCCCCGGGGTTGGCGGACGGCCTCACCGCGTACTCGGGTGCAACGCGGGCGCATGTCGCACGCGTGCTGGGACACGGCGGTCCCGGATACGAGGACGCATTGTGCAGCTTGTGCCATGTTCGGGACGAGAAGACCACTCGTGAGGCACTGCGCGGATTGTCCCGTATCGGCACGGCGCGCGCGGCCGAACTCGTCGCGGTCGTGGCGCGCGGCGCGCGCGACTGGATGTCGACGGCGACGGTTGAAACGCTGCTGCGCTTCCCGCCCGAGACGGGAGCACAGGCGATTCGCGACCTCCTGAGCGAGCGATCGTTCGTCATGGCGCAACCAGCGGAAGCGTCGCGCCTTATCGGTCGGGTGGCGCACGTCCGTGTCACCAACCTGGAACCGGTCCTGCGCGAGATCTGGTCGCTTCGCTATCGGTTCTGGAACCGCGCGCTCGTGCGCGCGGCGCGAGATGCAGGAGCGGTACTGAACCGATGAGCGCTACCCTGACGCCCATCAGCACGCCCGCGATCCCTGAGGGTGGCCCCGATCCGTTGATCGTGATGAAGGAGCTTGTCACGCTGCGACGGCTCGTCGGTCTCTATCCGACCGGACATCCGCTGATCGAGGACAAGCTGCGCGAACTGGATGTCGCGGTGCGGCGCCGGCTCGAACACGCGCCCTGGGTGCAGGTGGATGTGGTGCGCGGCGACGTGCACATCGACGGTGATTCCTATCGCCATGAGAGCCGCGCCAACGCGCACCTCATCACCGAGCTGACGGATATCGGCATTCACAGCATCCGCATCGAATCCGGCGTGACGGCCGAAGAGTTGCGTGCAACCGCCGAGTTCCTGTGGAAGTTCGATGGCGACCACGGTGGAGACGCGGTACGTGAGCGCCTGTCGCAGGCCGGCGTCCAGCACGTGTCACTCGGCCGCATCGTTCCGCTCGACACGAAGTGGCCGACACGTGCCTGGCCGGACGCACCCTCGGGGCCGATCGACCCGGCGTACGAGGAAGCGCTGGTGATGACGCAGGAATCGTTCAACCGCGTCTCGTCAGGCGGCGACCTCGATACCAATGCCGTCCGCGATACGGTGCAGATGCTCGTGACGCGCGTGGCCAGCAGCAACGCCGCGTTAGGCCATGTGCTGGCGGTGAAGCAGTATGAGAACCTGACCTGGTGCCACTCGGTCAACGTGGCGATGCTGAGCCTCCTCATCGGCCGGCAGATCGGGCTCGACGGGCAGCTGATCGTCGCCCTCGTCGAAGCGGCGCTGCTGCACGACATCGGGAAGACGCGCGTCCCGCTGGACGTCGTGCAGAAGCCGGGCGCTCTCGATCGCAGCGAACGCAAGTTGATCGAGGCGCACGCGGCGTATGGTGGCGAGATTCTGGCCGGCACGGCGGGGTTGCGGCCACTCACGCCGACGGTTGCGCTCGAGCATCACCGGTCCATGGTTGGTGGCGGCTATCCGGACCTGGGCGCCGGCATCATTCCGCATCCGATGAGCCAGATCGTGTCCGTCGCCGACGTGTACGAAGCGCTGACGGGTGCGCGCTCCTACAAGGAGCCGACGCCGCCGGAACGGGCCTGCGTCATTCTCGCCCGCATCGCCGGCGAGCAGCTGAACTCCTCACTGGTGAAGGCCTTCGTCAGCACGGTGACGTTCTTCCCGATCGGTTCATTCGTGCGGACGAACCGTGAGGAGATCGGCGTGGTCGTCCGGACGAACGCGGATGATCCGCTTCGTCCTGTCATCGCATTGCTGAGGCACGACCTGCTCGCCGTCACTGGAGAAGTTGACCTCACCGCGGCGAGCGGCGAAGGCCGTCATGTGGTGGAGACGATCCCCGCTCCGGAAGGCGCGCCGAGCCTTCGCGATCTTCTCGATCCTCCGTCGCCGCTCTGATTCACCGAGAACTCGCGCATTCGACATGGTGACCTCGTTCAGGAGGTCCCACGAATTTCTGGACGCGAATTCTCGCGAAAACCAGACTGATTGCTCCCGTGCCGAAATGCAACGCTCGGAGCCGAGTGGCACGAAAGAACATATTGTTTTTTGATTCGCGCAGATCTTGCTGGAGATTCGCGAAAATTCGCGTCCCAGGTTTGGCAGGTATCAGTGTCGATCAGGTTGCGGCCGCCGGCTGTGCATCGAGCGCCGTCATCAGCGCTTCGAGATGCTTCTGGACTATCTCCGGACGTTCGAGATCGAAGTGCGCGGCATCAGGTTCGATCACGATCGAATCCTCGCGATAGCGCTCGCCTAACCGTTTCGTGGTACTCTGGCTGAGCAGGAGGTCGCTCACGAAGTTTCTGTGTCGTTCATTGTCCTCGAACACACAGCGCACGCCGCGAACGTTGGCCGATGCCTCACGGTACCAGGTAATGAACGGCGAGTCCCCGCCCTCCTCGAACGGACGGACGATCTCACGGGCCAGGCTGCGGAGCGGATCCACCGCGCTCCGGAACTTGCGCAGCATGGCGACGAGGTACGTGTGCACCGTGAGCCAGCTATCGAGTTCGGTCATGGTTTCGCCCACCGCCCGCAGGTCGGCCAGCAGCCGTTCCGGATGCCGCGAGCTCATGCGCGCCAGCATCCCCGTGACGAAGCAGGTGTCGAGCGAGATGTTGCAGCCTAACGAGAGAACGCCATCGATGCGCGCGCCGCCGCCCGGCCGCGCGGCCGCAAATCGCATCACCGCGTCGGCGCCGGACGAGAAGCCGGCGAAGATGACCCGCTTCGCCCCCGTCCGGTCGGTCGTGTGTCGCAGGAAGTGGCGCAACAGCGTGAAGTGATCGGTCAGCGACAGCGTGTACCGGCGGTGTCGCATCGGCTCATGCGAGAACGGCGTCACGGCCACGCACCGCCAGGGCAGGACGCGGAGGTGCTCCTCGTATTCCCCGGCATCGAGTCCCAGCGCCGGCAGGAAACAGACCAGCGTGTCAGAGCGCGCGTGGTTGTCCAGGTACTCCATCGAATCGCCGACCATGCGTGGATCGAACGCCTGGCGGTCGAGCCGCCGCGCGAGCCCTTCCGCGATCCGGAACTTCGATGGTGCGACCGCGTGCTCCTGCGTCGTGCCGATCATCTCGCTCAAGGGGCCGGTCAGGAGCGCATCGAGCCGCGACACGATTTCGTCCGCCTTCTGGAAGCGATCAGCCGGCCGCTTGGCCAGGCACCGCAGGACGACGTCTTCCAGCGATTCGGGAATTCCCGGCCGGTGCCTGCCTAACGGGTCCGGCGCGCGCGTCATGTGGGCCGCGACCAGTTGCACCGCACTCGGCGCCGTGAAGGGGGGCATCCCCGTCAGCACTTCGTACGCCAGCACGCCGAAGGCGTAGATGTCGGCGCGGTGATCCATCATGGGATCGCTCGACGCCTGCTCGGGCGCCATGTAGGCCGGGCTGCCGACGACGATTCCCGTAGCGGTGATCGGTCCACTGGCGGCGGCCTCGCTCACCGCCCGCGCGATCCCGAAATCGGCGACCTGCGCGTGGCGCGACGTGAACAGCACGTTCTCCGGCTTGATGTCGCGATGGATGATCTGGTTCGCGTGCGCGTGTGCCAGGGCGTCGGCAATCTCACGGAGGATCCAGACGGCTTCCGAAATCGGCAGCTCGCCTTCGCGCGCCAGTCGCGTGCGCAGGGATTCGCCCGGCACGTATGGCATCACGTAATACAGCATGCCGTCCGCTTCGCCGGAGTCGATCAGGCCAAGGATATGGGGGTGCTGGAGCTTTGCGACGATCCTGATCTCGCGCAGGAACCGCTCGGGGCCCAGTGAATGCGAGAGCTCCGGCCGCAGCAACTTGATAGCGACGTGCCGGTCGTGCTTGATGTCGCGCGCCAGGTACACGGTGGCCATTCCGCCGACGCCGAGTTCTCGTTCGACGTGATAGCGGCCACCAAGGACGGCGGTCAGGTGCTCGAGTGTTTCCACCTAATGCCAACGCGGGGACAGGACTACGGAGTGCGAGACTCGAAGCTGAAGGTGCACGGGACGGAACGCTAGACCCTTGAACTAATGCTGCGTGCTGATTGCTGATTGCTGCTGCTTGTCCTGCGTGCTGGGGCTGGTGCTGGCGACGGTCGCCGGTCAGCCGGTCACTGGTAGCTGGTCGCTGGTCGCTGGTCGCTGGTCGCTGGTCGCTGGTCGCTGGTCGCTGAGAGTCCTACATTCGCCTCACCTCCGACACGAAGCCCATGCGCCAACTCGCCCTCGCCCTTCTCGCGGTCGCCTCGTGCAGGTCATCCGACGCCGCCCCTGGCCCAGCCGACTATTCGCCTGCTCGCTTCACCGATCCCGCGCGTGTAGAGAAGCTTCGCTCAGCGCTGCCAGCGATCGACTCACTGTTCAGTGCGTTTGCGCGGGACAACCACGTTCCGGGCATCGCCTATGGCGTGCTGATCGATGGGAAGCTGGTGCACGCGCGAACCGCCGGCCTTCGCGATGTCGAGGGTCATTCGCCGGTCGACTCGGCGAGCGTGTTCCGGATCGCGTCGATGACCAAGAGCTTCACCGCGCTGTCGATCCTGAAGCTGCGCGATGAAGGCAAGCTGTCACTCGACGACGCAGCCGAGCGTTACGTACCGGAGCTCGCCGGTCTCGTGTACCCGACGACCGATTCGCCGCGCCTGACGATTCGCCACCTGTTGTCGCACGCCGGAGGATTCCCCGAGGACAATCCGTGGGGCGACCAGCAGCTGAACCGGACCGACGAGGAAATGGCGACAATGATGCGGAGTGGAATTCCATTTTCGAATCCACCCGGCATCGCCTATGAATACTCGAATTACGGCTTCGCGATCCTCGGCCGGATCGTGGCGCAGGTGTCAGGGCAGCCCTATGCGGCATACCTGCACCAGCACATCCTTGAACCGTTAGGCATGACGTCGACGACCATGGAGGCGGCGCAGGTCCCGCCCCAGCGGCTCGCGATGGGGTATCGCTGGGAGGACGAGCGCTGGAAACCCGAGCCGCCGCTGCCTGATGGCGCGTTTGGCGCGATGGGCGGGATGCTCACATCGATCGACGACCTCGCGAAGTGGGTTGGATATCTGATGTCGGCGTGGCCACCGCGGAGCGAGGCTGAAACCGGACCGGTTCGTCGCGCCTCTGTTCGGGAAATGCAGCAGATCTGGCGCCCGCGACCGTCGCGAGTCACCGAGACCGGGCGCGATAGCGTCACGACGCTCTACAGCGGCGGCTACGGATTCGGCCTTGGGATCACGCAGAGCTGCGACTTCGATCACGTCGTGGCGCACAGTGGAGGGCTTCCGGGCTATGGCTCGCAGATGCGCTGGCTGCCTAACTACGGCGTGGCCATCATCGCACTGGGAAACCGGACGTACACGGGCTGGGGCGATGTCATCAGCGACGCCCTTGCCGCCTTGTCGCGAACCGGCGGCCTGAAGCCGCGCGAGCCATCGGCATCCGCCGCACTCGACTCCGCGCGCGACGCGGTATCGCGTCTCGTGTTGTCGTGGAACGACGCGCTGGCCGACAGCATCGCGGCGATGAACCTGTACCTCGACGACGCGAAGGATCGGCGGCAGCGCGCTATTGCGGCCGTGCTCGGCGAAGTGGGGCAGTGCCGCGCTGATGGTCCGTTCGTCGTCGAAAATGCGTTGCGCGGCCAGTGGATGATGCCGTGCGAGCGTGGACGGTTACGCGTCACGATCACGCTGGCGCCGACGAGGCCGCCGAAGGTGCAGTATCTCAGTGTGAGAAAGGCCGAAGCCAATCAATCGTTAGGCGTGCCGCCGGCGTGTCCCGCGAACTGACAGGGTATGGGGTATGGGGTATGGGGGTTAGGGGGGTTTGTACTTCCATACCCCATGCCCCATACCCCATACCCCCTATCACACCATCGCCATCACAAGCCCCGACCGGATCTTCGGCACGAACCAGGTTGATTTTGGCGGCATGAGCTTGTCCTGCAGGCACACGCGGATGAACTGTTCCATCGTCACCGGCGGGAGTGTGATGGCGCAGCCGTGCAGGCCTTCGTCCACCTGGGCCTGGAGCCATGTGGCGTCGCGGTTGGCGCCGACGTAGGTAATCCGGTCGTCGCGCGCGTCGGACACGCCGAGCACCTGTTCCATGATGCGGCGTTGCACGATGTCGGCGTCGATGTCCTGGGCGGCGTCATTCGGGTCGAACGTCTCCGGTTTCGGCTGGAGATGCCACCACGCGGATCCGTCGTACAACCCGATGTCGTGGGTCGTCGCCGGCTGGAGCGGCTCCGGTCCCGCGTGCCGTTCCACCTGGAACGACCGCTGCACGCTCGAGACGAGCGCTGCTCGCTGGTCGCGGGCCACGTCGACCAACCGATTGTACGGAGCGATGGTCATGGTCGACTTCGGAAATACCACCGCGAGATAATGCTCGTAGCCAAGCATCGCTGCCGCGGCGCTCCGATGATTCCCATCCGCGACATATGCATGCGGTTCGCGCGCCACCAGCGCCTGAAAACGCTCCACTTCCTTCGGATCGGAAACGAGCCACACCCTGTGTCTGCAGCCCATCTCATCGTGTGTCTCGAAGCTCGGGTCGTGCAACCTGACGTATGCGCCTAACGCCCCAAGGACCTCGCCGCTCGCGTCGTCAACGGCGAGATTCACGGTCCCCATGTCGGTGTGCGTAACCTGGGTGAGTTGCGCTCGCCCCTGGGCCTTCGCCTCACGGATGCCTTCGTTGCGGATCACGCTGCCCGTCGGGTTCTCCGGCGTCCGGATTTCGCGTGTCAGCGCCAGTCCACCGAGCCCGATCTGCGGCTTGTCCTCATGGCCGGGACGAGTGATCTCGTATACCCAGAGGATGTGCATCGCCTTCTTCACCATCGGGTCGCTCATGAGTCGGGCCATGTTCGCGACGGCGCGGGCCAGCGTCGCCTTGGAGCCTTCCTCGCCGATGTCCTCGGGCGTGCGCACGTCGCAGTGGGGCATGGTCACGCGCAGCACGGACCACGGCTTTTCGCGCAACAGCTCCCAGACTTCGCGGTCGCTCTGGAATTCGTCGTAGTTAGGCGCGCCGAGTTTGTCGGCGGCCTCGGAGTCCGCTGCCACCAGGGCGCGGGCGATGGGATCGAGGGTGATCATGGAATGAAGCTGGGGCGATTGTCGGCGCGCTTCCAGTCCTGTTCCGTTACCGTGGCACCGGAGTGAGGCGGCGGAGTTCTGTCGACCAGTTCACGAGGACCGTCAGCTGCCGGGCATCGCTGTTTCCCTGGAGCATCAGGAACCTGCCGTCAGGAAAGACGTCGTAGTTGGTCGCATTCGACATCTGGAATCGGTCCTCGAACAGGACCGTCCGAGCGGTCACCGCCCCGTTTTGCATGGTAGCAGCAATCATGTTGGCGCCATCGCGGTAGTAGAGTTCGCGACCATCGCGGGACCACTTCGGCTGATCACCGCCGTCCACGGAGACTTGCACGGCACGGCCCGGGCCGGGAAACGGACGCAGGTAGACCTGCACCTGCCCAGCCTCGCTTGACGTGTAGGCCAACCACTTCCCGTCGAACGAAAGGTGCGGAATCCGATTCGCAAATTCGTTGACAACCACGTCGCGCGCCGGTTCGTTGCCGCCGACGGCAGCGGCCCGAATCCGCACCGGCGGACCTGCCTCGTCGAAGATCACGGTTTTGCCATCCGGGCTGAAACCCCAAGGCCACTGGTTGCCGGGAGCGGAGTACAGCAACTCAGGACGTGAACTGCGGTCGACGTCCTGCCAGAAGATCTCGGTTCCGAGATCGTCGCCGCCAAATGTAGAGTCACTGCTCCGCGCGAACGCGAGCCGCTGACCGTTCGGCGCCCAGACTGGATCGGAATTACCCTCGCCCGACGTAAACCGTGAGAGCGTGCCCATGCCGCGGTCGAAGATCCAGATGTCCGAATCCTGGTTGGTGCCCGCGGTCCCGGCCTGGAGGGCGACCTGGTTGAAATCCGGTGACAGGCGCGGCAGGCGAAAGTTCCGGGCATCGTTCGTCAGCGCGGTGAATCGTCCGGACCGATCTACGATGCCAAGCTTGCTCGCGGACGTACCGCTCTGGTCGAGCACGATCGTGCCATTCGGCGCAGCGGTCCAGATTCCGAGGCCCTGCGCTCCGAACAGCCGGACGCCGTTCTGGATCAGCACCGGATCGCCGGCGCGTGTCATCCGGGTCCGATCCATGGGCAGCGCCATCAGGTTGCCGTCGGCTGTGTTGTAGAGGATGTGACCCGGCTCCACCCATAGTGGAATCAGCCCACGAACACCAAGGCCGCGTACACGGCCATCCGCTTCAGCCACCGCGATTTCCGGAATCGAGCCGGAGCCGGGTTGGGTCAAGTTCAGCAACAACCTGCCGTCCGGCGCGACGGTGGGGTTGCCGTGGCGGAACCCTGAATCCGGTTCCGTCAACGCAACGGGGGTACCACCTGCCGGTGAGATCCTGACGAGTCTGCGCGCGCTGGTGAAGACAATTCCCGATTCTGTCCAGGTCACCCGCGAGTTCACCCCCGAGTTGACGAGGGTTGTGATTCCGCCACCCGCGAGCGACACAGTCCGCAGGCGGCCATCGGCTACGAAGCCAGCGGCCGTTCCGTCGGGAGCGATGAACACACGGGTGGCGCCATCGGTACCCGGCAGCACCCTGACGGTGGTCTCTCCCAGGAGTCGCACGGCAAGACGCGGGACATTGTCCCGCCGGACCACGAGGACCATCACTTTGCCATCGCGGGACAGCGCGACGTCACCAGCCGCTCCGCGGAACGGCAAGCTGTCGGGCCAGACCAGGTCGAAGCGCGCAGGCGCGGGCAGTTCCGGTTCCGGATCAGTTCGCATCAGGCTGACCGCGGCAATGACGCTGGCAACAATCGCGAGCGCCCATGGAGCGAAACGCATCATGGCGCTGGCACGTTCCGGCGACCCCGGCAGAGCGGTCGCGTTGCCCAGTGTCGAGACACCTAACGTGATCGGCAACGTGTAGCGCGGATCCT
>DASRPK010000152.1:0-2841 GCA_035646395.1 Gemmatimonadaceae bacterium
TGGTCGGCCCCGAACATCAGGATGACGTCCGGCTTGCTCTCGTCGAGCGCCTTGCCCAACTCCTCGATCGCGGCGGCCGCCTGATCGAGCTGCTGGGCGTTCTCGTCCGGCGGCCGGGTAAACAGGTACGGCGTATGGCAGGTGCCCAGTGCTGCGACGATTTCACCCATTGCAGTCTCTCCTCAACCAGACAACCGATGCCACGGAGTCACAGAGACACGGAGTTCCTTGACGTACTTCTCCGTGGCTTCGTGTCTCCGTGGCCCGTCGGCATCGATTCATTGCATCGCCTTGTCTATTTTGTCCAATAACGCCATCGTCGGCACCACGCTGGCGGCGCCCGACTCCGGCTCGCGACCCTCGCGAATCGCGCCGACGAACTCGATGTCCTGGCGGTCGAACGCCGCCGTATTGTCGTCGAACACCACGTCGTTGCCTTCGCTGTCGGTCATCGAATCGCGATACACCTTGTAGGTGTCCTCTTCGCCGATGTAGCGGTAGAAGCCGCCGAACGGCCCCTTGTTATTGAACGACATCGCCATGGTGAACAGCGGACCCTTCCTGGACTTCATGGCGACGGTGATGTCCATTGGAATCTTCAGCTCGTGGTGGTCCGGGCCTTTCTGGCCCCAGACATCCCAGTTCGGTTCGCTGAGGATCCAGTGCGCCAGATCGACGGAATGGCAACCGTGATGCCAGAGCAGGTTGTCCACCCACGAGCGCGGCTGACCGTGCATGTTCAGGTTCGTGCGGCGGAAGAAGTACGTCTCCACGACCATGTGATGGAGGTGGAATGTGCCTTCCTGAATGCGGCGCCGAATCTCCCGATGCGGATTCGCAAACCGGCGCGTGTGCGTCACCATGAGCGTTTTGCCGGCCTTTTTGGCCTCGTCGAGCATGTGCTGCGAGTCGGCCAGGTTCAACGCCATCGGAATCTCGACCTGCACGTGCTTGCCCTTGCGCAGGGCCATCACCGTCTGGTCGTGATGCTGGTCGCTTGGTGTCGTCAGGATGACCGCGTCCACGCCGGGACGGTCGATGCACTCCTCGAGGTTGGTCGAAGCGTGCGGGATATTCCACTTCGCCGCGAATTCCTTCACGCCGGCCTCGGTGCGTCCGGCAACGGAAACGACGGTCACGTTCTCGATCTTCTTGAGGGCTTTGACGTGAATCTCGCCCATGGCCCCTGTACCTGCGAGGCAGATCTTCATAGTTGGATGGTTGGATAGTTAGATAGTTCGTAGTAATTCGTGGTTCCTGGTTCCTGGTTCGCTCCAGCCCTTCAATGTATCCCAACTACCAACTCTACGAACTATCCAACTAGCCAACTACCAACTAGCTCCAGTACAGCCGCGTCGGATTGGCGACGAGCAGCTTGTGCTGCAGGTCCGGCGTCGTGGCAATGTGCGGCACCCAATCGACCAGCAGCCCGTCGTCCGGCATATGGTCTTTCAGGTTGGGATGCGGCCAGTCCGTGCCCCAGAGGACGCGATCGGGGAATGTCTCGACGAGGCGTTTCGCGAACGGGATCACGTCGCGATAGGCATGCTGCTCGCTGTCGAGCGCCGGCGGGCCGGTGACGGTCAATCGCTCGGGACAACTCACCTTCGACCAGATGTTCTCGTGCTCGCGCATCATGCGCACGAACAGCTCGAATTCCGGCCCGTCGACCGGCTGCCGCACGTCCGGCCGGCCCATGTGATCGACGACCACCGTTGTCGGCAGCGATGTGAAGAAATCCCGGAGCTCCGGCAGGTCCGCCGCTTCGAAATAGATGACGACGTGCCAGCCGAGCGGCGCGATGCGGTGCGCGATTTCGGTGAGCACCTCGCGCGGGGTGAAGTCGACCAGGCGGCGGACGAAGTTGAAGCGCGTGCCGCGCACGCCGGCGGCGTGCATCTCCTCCAGCTCCCGATCCGTCACGTTGCGGTTGACGGTTGCCACGCCGCGCGCGCGTCCGTTCGAGGCGCCGAGCGCATCGACGAGCGCGCGGTTGTCGCTGCCGTGGCACGTCGCCTGGACGATGACGTTCTTGTCGAAGCCGAGCCGATCGCGAAGGGCAAAGAGCTGATGCTTCGAGGCGTCGACAGGCGTGTATTTCCGCTCCGGTGCGTACGGGAACTCATCACCCGGGCCAAACACGTGACAGTGGGCGTCCACAGAGCCTGTTGGCACCTTGAAGCGTGGAATCGACGGATTCGGGTGGTAGACGAGCCATCCCGGCGTAGCTTCAAAAGTAGTCATAGCTGCGTCGATTGTCGCCACGGAGGCGCGAAGGCACGGAGCGATGACTATCGACTCCGTGTTTCCGTGCCTTCGTGGCCCGTAACAGCGATTTCTTCAGTATCGATCTCGGTCTGCGTCGCCGCGTTGTAGCGCGCGCCGGAAACAGTCCTCGGGTTGATCAGCTCGTTCAGGATCGCCATGGTCCCTTCGTCGAGCCCGACGTTGACGCTCCCCACGTTCTCTTCCAGATGATCGAGTCGCGTCGTTCCAGGAATCGGAACGATGTCGTCGCCCTGCGCCAGCAGCCACCCGAGGACGAGCTGCGCCATCGTCACGCGCTGGTCCCGCGCGACCGCGGCGAGGCCGTCCAGCAGGCCGAGGTTGCGTTGGAAATGTTCGCCCTGGAACCGCGGCATCGCGAGGCGGATGTCCTTCGCGGGGAGGGACGCGACGTCCCGCAGCCCGCCGGTCAGGAATCCACGCCCGAGCGGACTGAATGCGACCAGCGTCACTCCCAGCTCGCGGCACGCGTCGATCACCGCGACCTCCGGGTTGCGCGTCCAGAGCGAGTACTCCGTCTGCACCGCCGCGATCGGGTGCACCTGGTGCGCCTTT
>DASRPK010000153.1:0-4163 GCA_035646395.1 Gemmatimonadaceae bacterium
ATACCGGCGACGTTCATCTCGGTAAAGCGATGGCCGGGCATGTCACGCCGATCGTGTCGGGGTGCCACTCACCCGAACCTCGCGCGGTCCGCGCAACCCAACAGGTCGCCGACCGCTGTACGAGTATCGCACCAAGCCCCAATTCGCGCAAGCTTGAGTGCCCCCATCCAATGCCTCGACTTCGAGGCATCTCGCCCTGAGGTGTCCTGCGTCACCGGCGTGCGAGCCATTACCTTCGCCAATATGACGGTCCCCAGGTCCCCAGGGTCACACGATCTCACGTCGCAGCTGCAGCACATTGCGCACGAGTATCACGCGACCGCGAACCTCGCGGCGTTTCGCAAACGCCTCACCGCGTTCATCGAGAACGCGACGCCTGACGCCTTGATCACCGCCGCGGAGCCGCACCGCGACGAACCCGAAATCGTCGCTCCCATCTATGAAGCGGTCGTGGCGGCACAGCCAGACAACGCGCGGGCGCTGGTCATTCTCGCCAACGCATACTGGCTCCAGGGACGCGGCCCCGAGCCGGTGGGTGAACTCGCAACGCGGGCGATTGCGGCGGATCCGGCCAATCGCGGCGCATGGCATCTCTGGGCTCTCTCCGAATCAGACCCTCGCGGGCGCGTCAGGCGGTGGCAACAGGTCAGTGAGCGGTTCCCGACCGACGATCTCGCCCTCGCGGCTACTGCCGATAATGCGGCATCCGTGGCTGGTGCAGAGCACGATTACCAGATGCTCGACTTCGCTATCGAGACGTACGAGCGCCTCCTCGAGCGAACAAAAGAACAGGGCCAGCGTGAAGCGGTGACGACCGCCCTCAAGTCGCTCCGAGGGTGGAAGTTCTAGCGTTGTGCACGGTGGGATGAACCGTTTGTGGTGTAGCAGGAAACTCTAAGGCTTATGATCCGTATCTAAGGATCAGCTAATTCTCATTCCCGCCTCGGCGGCGCCACGGTGCCAGGCTGATATCGTGTTTCCTCTTCGCGTCCGGTTCCTCCAGAGTCTCGCTGCCACGAAGCGGCTCTTCCGCGCGGACCCGAGTGATTCTCCACGACGCTGGATGCGGCGTCATTGGCGCCTGACGACACTGCTCGGATTGGCGGTCGTTGGCATGCTCGTCTTCGACACATGGCTCATGACCTGTGGCTTCGACGGCTGCCCGGATGCGAAGACCATTCGCGCGTACCGTCCGCCGGAGGGGGGACGCGTAAACGATCGATTCGGGAAGTCGATGGGCCGCCTGAACTACGTGCGGCGCGTGAATGTGCCGCTGTCCTCGGTCCCGAAGCACGTTCGCCAGGCATTTATCGCCACCGAAGACCGGCGTTTCTACAGCCATGAGGGATTGGACTGGCGTGGCGTAAGTCGCGCGGTCGTTCGCAACACCTCGTCGCTGAGCTTCCGCGAAGGTTTTTCGACCATAACGATGCAGGTGGCGCGGAACACGTTCCTGAACAGCCGCATGACCGGCAGTCGCAGCCTCGGTCGCAAGTTCCTCGAGCTGCGCGTCGCCCGTTTACTGGAACGCGCGCTGACAAAGGACCAGATCCTCGAGCTTTACCTGAACGTGATCTACCTCGGGAACGGTGTGTACGGCGTTGAAGGCGCCGCGCGCGACCTCTTCGGGAAACGCGTCCGCGATCTCACGATCGCCGAGGGCGCGATGCTTGCCGCCCTGCCGAAGGGGCCATCGGTATATACGCCACGGAAAAATCCGGGACGTGCGATCGCTCGCCGCAACCTGGTGCTCGCACTGATGCAGGAGGAGCGGTACCTCTCTTCAGCTGCATTTGAACGCGCGCGTCGCGCACCGCTTCCCAAGATACGACTTGCGTGGCGCGCCCCTGAACCGCCGGAATCGTACGTGCTCGACATGGTGCGTGCGGTGGTCGATTCCGTGCTGCGTTCGCGAGGCGAACTGGGTACCGAAGTTGTGGTGCACACGACGCTTGATGCGACCGCACAAAGAGTCGCCCAACGCACTGTGCAGCGGCGAGCCGTCGAGATCGAGCGCGAAACGAGCGGCTGGTGGGGGGACGAGGATGAACCGGAGGCGAATTCGGTGCAGGGCGCCATGGTCGCACTCGATCCTCGCACGGGCGATATCCGGGCGCTGGTGGGTGGACGGACCCACGTCCGCGGGTCGCTCAACCGCGCCGTTCGTTCGCGCCGCCAACCTGGCTCCGCGTTCAAGCCGTTCGTGTATGCAGCCGCGCTGAATGCCGGCCTCACGCCGGCGTCTGTGTTCGAGGATGCGCCGGTCTTTGTCGACCAGGGAAATGGCGACTACTGGTCGCCTGCGAATTACGACGAGGAGTACGCCGGACGCATGACGATGCGCCGGGCCCTGATGCGGTCGTCGAACACCGTGACGGTGCGGGTAAGCCGCGCGGTCGGTGAAGCGAACGTGGTCAACGCCGCGCGCGCCAACGGGATCGCGAGTCCGCTCAAGGCCATCCCTTCCCTGGCCCTGGGCGCGATCGAAGTCACGCCGCTGGAGCTCGTCACCGCATACGCGCCATTTGCCAACGGCGGGGTCCGGGTGACGCCGAGGATCGTTAGGCGGATCGAACGGATGGATGGCACCGTGTTGTGGTCATCCGAGACCCGGCTCACGCCGGTCATGGATCCACGCGATGCGTTCCAGATGACGTCCATGTTGCGCGGCGTGGTCGACGCTGGCACCGGCAACGTCGTCCGCGCGATGGGCATCGAAGGACCCATCGCCGGGAAGACCGGCACCACCAACGATGGCGCCGACACCTGGTTCGTCGGTTACACCCCGGTCCTGGTGGCGGGATTCTGGTTCGGGTACGACACGCCCCGGACGCTCGGCGGTTCCGCCAGCGGTGCGCGCATGGCCGCGCCGGCCTGGGTGCGATTCTATCGCGACGGCTGGAAAGAGCGGGGCCGCGACTGGGACGTCCCCGACGGTCTCGTGGCCGCGGTTATCGATCCGGAGACGGGCGCACTGGCCGGCGATTACTGCCCGATTGCCCATCGCGAGTGGTTCCGCGTGGGTACCGAGCCGCGGAAGCGCTGCGAGGACCACGAGTACGCCGGTTGGAACAACTGGATCCTGAACCTCGATGACGAGATTCAGGATCGCGTCGCGCGCATCCTTCGTCGCTGGGGCAGGGGCGGGCGAGAATAGAGGATAGATGGCGGATAGCAGATGGGGGATGGCGGATTGAGCCGTCGCCGGACCACCATCAACGCTGAAACCTGAGCGACTTTCGGATTTCGCGTTTTGTCCGACCTCCGCCATCTCCCATCTGCCATCCCTTGTTGAGTCTCGAATCAATTGCCCGCGCTGCGCGTGAAATCGCGCCGGTCTTTCGCAACACGCCCCAGTACGAGGCTGACGCGTTAGGCAGGCGGGTGGGCGCCCGGATCCTGTTGAAGGTGGAGACGGTCAACCCGATCCGATCGTTCAAGGGGCGCGGCACCGACTACTACCTGCGTGCCGGCAGCGTACATCCCGGAAAGCTGGTCACCGCCTCGGCGGGCAACTTCGGACAAGGTCTGGCCTGGGCGGCTCGATCGCGCGGCATCCCGCTCGACGTGTTCGCCGCCGAATCCGCCAACCGGCTGAAAGTGGCGCGCATGCGGGACCTCGGCGCCACGGTGCACCTGGCGGGACGGGACTTCGATGACGCCAAGGCGCACGCGCGACTCCACGCCGAGCGCGAGGGCGTCCCGTTCGTGGAGGACGGGCGGGAAGCCACCATCGCCGAAGGGGCAGGATCCATCGCGGTCGAGCTGGTCGAGTGGCCGGAGCCCATCACGATTGCGATCATCCCGTTAGGCAACGGGGCGCTGCTCGGCGGCATGGGTGCCTGGTTGCGCCATGCCTCTCCTTCGACGCGGATCATCGGCGTTTGCGCGGCCGCGGCGCCCGCGATGCGCGAGTCACTCCTCGCGCACCGCGTGATCGAGACCAGGGACGCAAAGACCATCGCCGACGGCATCGCCGTGCGGGTCCCGATCCCGGAGGCGCTCGAGTACCTCGCCCCCGTCGTCGACGAAGTCGTCCTCGTCGAAGAAGCCTCGCTCCGTCAGGCGATGTCGATGGTCATGGAAACGACCGGGCTCATTGGCGAACCGGCTGGAGTCGCTGGCATCGCCGCTCTTATTGAACACGAACACCTGCGCGCCGG
>DASRPK010000154.1:0-22037 GCA_035646395.1 Gemmatimonadaceae bacterium
CATCACGATCAGGGCCACGCTCACGACGATCCACGCGATACGTGCAATCCTGTTGAGCTGGTCCCCGATGCCCGGTTCGGGCGCAGTCCACTCAGGCGATTGCGTGAGGAACCAGGAGACCCCTCCGAACAGGAGGACGCCGCCCATCATCGCCAGGCGGATCGCGTGCAGGGGCGTCATTGCACCGGCTTCCGGAACACCGCTTTGCCACCCAGATACGTGGCAACACCGTTCGGCGACAGGATCGACCGCGTGAAGATGAATCCGAGGACGGAGCGACGGTTATTCATTCATTCAGTTGAAGAGTTTCAGGCGCAAAGCGCAAAGCAATCGATAAAAAGCGCTGGAGGAAGGTTCGATTATGCATGGAGGCAACCACATCAATCAATGGCGCGAGCCCAACTCTCCTGATCGGCCAGTGATGTCGTGTTAGACTTCCACATCCACCACCCCTTGCCCTTGAATCACTCTCGCCTGCTTGTGCTCGGTGCGACGAGCGTCGCGCTCTGGACCGTCCCGGTGACGAAGGCCGTCGGTCAGCGGACCGCTCCGGCTCCCACTGTGCCCGTTTCGGCTCCGATCAGCAACGTGCGCTATTCGGTGACGTTCAATCGAACCACGGCCCCGCAGCGATCCCTGCGCGTTTCGATGACGTTCAGCGTCGCCTCAAACGAGGCGGTGTTGTTGTCACTGCCGTCGTGGACGCCCGGGGCGTATGAAATCTCGGATTACGTCCGCAAGGTGACTGAATTTGCGGTGACCGGCGACGGTGGGACACCGCGGTGGGACAAGACGGATCCGGACACCTGGCGCATCGCTCCAAACGGCGCGCGGAGCATCACGCTGTCCTTTGGCTACAAGGCCGATTCGATGGACAATGCGATGGCATGGTCGAATCGCGAATTCGCGTTCTTCAATGGGACGAATGTCCTGCCGTACGCAGAAGGACGTTCGATGGATTTCAACGCCACCGTCACGGTCCACACGGAAGGCGACTGGCGTGTCGCCACGGGCATGACAGCGGCGTCCACGCCGAACACATGGACGGCGAGCAACTATCACGACTTGTCCGACATGCCGTTTTTCGTCGGGCCTCTGGAACTCGACAGCGCGCGCATTGGCGAGACGATGTTCCGCACCGCGACCTATCCGCGTGGAATCATGACTGGCCGCGATCGTGAGCGGTTCTGGGATCAGGTGCGAAAGATGACCCCGCCGATGGTCCGCGTATTCGGCGAGATGCCGGTGACTTCGTATACGACGTTGATCGTTTTCGACTCAACGTCGGCGGGCGCGGCGGCGCTCGAGCACCAGAATTCGCACCTCGGCATCTACTCGCCGTTCATCGTCGACCACGAATTCCTGCCGTCGATCACCGCCCATGAGATCTTTCATCTCTGGAACGTGAAACGCATGCGGCCGGCCGAAATGGTGCCGTATCGATACGATCGCCCGCAGCCGACGACGTTGTTGTGGGTGAGCGAGGGGATCACCGATTACTACGCTGACGTGGCCCAGGTTCGCGGTGGCATTGTCGACTCGGCGGGGTTCCTCGAGCTGCTCACGGGCAAGAAGGGAGAGGTCGAGGAGGCGCCGGTGATTGCACTGGAAGACGCGTCGCTCTCCACATGGATCAGGCCAACGGACGGGACGCAATACGTCTACTATCCCAAGGGCGCGCTCGCCGGATTTCTGCTGGACATCATGATTCGCGACGCGAGCGACAATGCGCGATCGCTGGACACGGTCATGCGCGACGTGTACGAGAGCACGTTCAAGGCCGGGCGCGGTTTTACGGCCCAGGACTGGTGGGGTGCGGTGTCGCGTGCCGCTGGCGGGCGGTCCTTCGCCGACTTCAACACTCGTTATGTGGATGGGCGTGAGCCGTTCCCGTGGGCGACCATCCTCCCCCTCGCCGGGCTGCGGATCAACGTCGACTCCATCCGGGAGCCCTGGATCGGTGTGTCGACCAACGTCGATTCCGGCGGCGTGATGGTGATGGACGTGGAACGGAACGGTGCGGCGGAAGCGGCGGGCGTCCAGGTGAATGACTACCTGGTGCGGATCGGGGATATCCCCGTTTCGGACCCCGACTTCGGCGCGCGGTACCGCGCTCGTTATGCGCGCAGCGAAGGACAGACCATCCCGGTAGTGGTCAAGCGGGGCGGCCAGGAACGAACGCTGACGTTACCGGTCCGGAACCGGATTCGTACCGTCGAGACGATCCAGGTCGACCGAAACGCGTCACCCAAGGCGATGCGTGTCAGGTCGGGGATATTTCGAGGGGGGTCGTAGGACGAAGGAAGCAGGGAGCAGGAAGCAGGAAGCAGGAAAGGAACGAAGCGGTCAAATCTTGAGGGCCCGTTAGGCGCCAGCCGCGGGCCCTCAGTCATTCCCTGCTTCCTGCCTCCTGCTTCCTGCCTCCTGCTTCCTGTTTCCTGCTTCCTCTCGTTACACCCCCAATGCCTTTCTCAGCAGGACAATTTGTCCGGCATGATATGCACTGTGCTGGGCGATGCCGGTCAACAACGCGCGGTATGACACGGGTCCATCGTTTTTCCTGTTCTTTGGATCCACGGGCTCGTCCAACCGGCCTGCATCGAACGCCGTAACGGCTTCGAGGAGCTCTGCCTGACGACGCTCCAATCGCGCGCGAACGTCGGTCCAGGTTGCGTCATCCACGGTTGTTGCGCGGTCCGGGAAATCGCCATCGGCGGGCATGCCGGGAGCATTGCCCTGGAGACGTGACGCGGTTTCACCGATCCACGCGGCGATATGGTGCGTGAGGTCGTAAATGCTGTGCGCTCCCGGGATCGGTCGCGACGCCGCCTGCGCGAACGTCACGTCCTGGATCGCGTCGAGCACGGCGGGGCCGTGCCAGGCGTTGCCCTCGTAAATTCGGCGAAGGTCTCCGAGTAGCGGATCGATCATTACGGGTAAACGGGTAAACGGGTAAACGGGCAGCTTCGGCTACATTTTCGGATTACATGCTTTCGGTGCGGGCGACGCGTTAGGCCTGGCCGCCTTCGCGTCGACCACCATTGCTCCGTACCAGGCCGTTTTCTCGGCATCACGCACGGCGGCACCCTTTACCGGCTCGCGCATCAGCGCTTCGACTTCGTCCGCTTCACGCGCGACACAGGACACCCACTTCACGCCTTCTTCGGTAACGACGTAGTTGTCCTCGATGCGAACGCCGGTGTTCGCGTACTTTCGGACAGCTGGTGCGATCTTCGACAACATCGCTTCATTGCCCGCCTTCGGGATGATGTCCAGTAGTTCCTGACGGACATAAATGCCCGGCTCGATGCTGTAGGCGCTGCCAACGGCGATTCCTTCGCGATCCTTCTGGTCGGGATCGTGGACCGCGAGGCCGATGCCGTGGCCGAGTCCATGCATGTAGTACAACGAGGCCTGACTGCATTGGCGGGGACGATCGGTCGTTCCACACTGGTACTGCGCTGTGGGTGACTCGATAAGGCCCAGTCGCGCGAGGCCCTCGGCGATCACGGTGGACGCGGCCCGGCTGACGTCGCGCCAGGCAACTCCTGGTTTCGCGGCGCGTTCTGCCGCGGCCTGGGCGTCTCGCACGATCTGGTACACCTCGCGCTGCTCGGGCGTGAACTTTCCGCTCACGGGGAACGTGCGTGTAATGTCGGCGGCGTATCCGCCGAACGACGCCGCGGCGTCGATGAGCAGCAGGTCGCCGGCCTTCATGTAGCGATCGTCACGGTTGTAATGCAGTACCGTGCTGTTCGGACCGGAGCCAACGATCGACGCGTATGCCGGCCGATCCCCGCCATAACGACGGAAGGTGTACTCGAGCAGCGCCTGAATCTCGAACTCGTTCATGCCCGGCTCGAGCGCCCGCGCCGCCTCGGCGTGCGCCTCCATGCTGATCGCGGCCGCGCGCTGGATCAGATCCATCTCGGCAGCGCTCTTCTTCGAGCGCATGGTCGTAACAAGCGGATTCGCGCTGGTGACCTCGAGACCGGTGTGCTTGCGACGCAATTCGTCGAGGAAGCGGTCGTCGTTGTTGAGCGTGTCGCCGCCTTCGGCGATGTCGGCGTGATACGACAGCCTGGGCGATGCGCGAAGCAGCGAGTCCACGGTCGCTGAAAGCCATTTGTCCTTGCCGCTCGCCGTGCCGTCGCCCATCGGCCTGGTGGGCAGGCCCGTCGCCTTCGAGGCGGAGTCGGGACCATAACGACGACCCGACCAAACTTCTTGTGCAGGGTCCTTCGTCTGCACGAACAGCGTCCACTTCGCGTCGGCACCGTTCTTCTGCAGGATCAGCGCGGCGTCTGGTTCGCGATACCCGGTCAGGTACAGGAAGCCATTCGTCTGGAAGAACGAGAGGTAATCCTGCACCGGTGACTCGCCGCCGCGGATTACGAACAATCCATCAGGAAGGCGTGACGCGAGCGTCGCACGACGCTGCTCATACTCCTGCGCGGTGATCTGGGCCACACCTGACGACGACACAACGGCGAGGAGGAGCAGGGAAAGAGCTTTTCTCACTGGGAACTCCGAACGGTGGTGACTACTTGAGAAGCTGCTTGGCAATGGTTTGCAACTGCATGTTGGACGTGCCTTCGTAAATCGTTCCGATCTTGGCGTCCCTGTAAAACTTCTCAACGGGGAAGTCCTTGGTGTACCCGTAGCCACCGAAGAGTTCGACGCAAAGCGACGTCACGCGTTCGCACACCTGGGACGAAAACAACTTCGCCATCGCGCCTTCCTTCTGGATGTCCTGGCTCGCATCGCGCATCCGGGCGGCGTTGTACACCATCAGGCGCGCGGCTTCCAGCTCGGTCGCCGCCTGCGCCAACTGGAACTGAATCGCCTGAAACTCGGCGAGGTGTTTCCCGAACTGTTGCCGTTCCTTTACGTAGGCAAGGGCCGCGTCCAGTGCACCGCGGGCGACGCCGATCATCTGCGCGCCGATTCCGATCCGGCCACCGTTCAAGGTGTCGATGGCGATACGGTACCCCTGGCCGACCGGGCCGAGGACGTTTTCGGCAGGCACTTCGCACGCGTCGAGGATCAACTCCGTCGTGCTTGACGCGCGAATCCCCAGCTTGTCTTCCTTGCGCCCCACGGCGAATCCCCGGAAGCCACGTTCCACGATGAACGCCGTGATGCCGCGATGTCCGGCGGCCGGATCGGCGTTCGCAAAGATCACGTAGATCCCGGCTTCGGCACCGTTCGTGATCCACATCTTCCGCCCGTTCAGCACCCAGGTGTCGCCGCGACGCTCGGCACGCGTCGAGAGGCCAAAAGCGTCTGATCCCGAACCCGGCTCTGAAAGCGCGTACGCACCAACGGTGTCGGCGGTGAGCTTCGGCAGGTAGCGCGACTTCTGGGAGTCGCTCCCATAACGAGCAATCGGGTAGTTCACCAACGTATTCTGCACGTCGACGAGGATCGCCGCCGAAGCGTCGACCCGGCTGATGGCCTCGACCGCCAGGGTCACCATCATTAATCCGCCGCCCGAGCCCCCGTATTGCTCGTCGACCTCGATGCCCATCAACCCGAGATCGAAGGCGGCGCGAATGAGCGCCGGGTCAAGGTGCGACGCCTTCTCCATGTCGCCGACGCGTGGGTGCACCTCGGCCTCGGCAAACGCGCTGACCGCCTCCTGAAAAAGCTGCTCGTCGGAGGTGAGGCTCGTTAGGGGAGCGGGTGTCGCGGTAAGCCTGTCGACCTGACTCATGATGACCGGCGGGTGGCCTCGATCAGGAAATGACGTCCCCTGCTGACACGGATCTCCGAGAAGTGCTTTGCAAGGGCACGCGTCATGCGCGCGGTGCTCTGCCATGTGTCCCGTATGCCCAGGACGCGTTGACTGGTCCCGAACATGTGAAACACCAGGCCGTTCCAGAGTACTACCATGCCCCTGACGACTTCCTTTAATCGTGCGCGCCGCGCAGCCTGAGCCAGCTCCCACATCGTCATGGACACGGGGTGAAGTGTGATCCAGAGATGACCGCCCGGCACCAACACGCGAGCTGCTTCGGCGAGCGCGGCTGGAATATCCGTGTAGGGGAGTGCCACGCGCGAGACGTAGAGGTCAACGGACGCATTTGGAAGTGGAAGCTTCTCGGCGGGGGCAACGGCAAATTTCGCCTTCTCCGGCCAGTGTTCGATCGCATACGCGATGGACGCCTTATCGATGTCGAATCCATAACGTCCAACGCCGGCGGGGATTTCCAACGCTTTGGCGACGAATAGTTGGCCCATGCCACAGCCCACGTCCACAATGCCGACGCGAGCCGCGTGTACGTCCGGGAGGATGTGTTCCGGCCGTGATGGGTCGAGTGCGATTTCGAGCTCGCCGAGGTGGTACTCGGTGACCGGCTCGATGGTCGCACTCTTGCGTTCAGCCAACAGGGTCAGCCTCCAGATGTTTCGACGGGGCATAGCTTTCCGCTCCAAACGATAGCAAGCGCCGTTGCTCCTGCGAAGAGCGAGACGGGTGCGTTGCACCGCTCGTCCTCGCAAGCATATACTCCGACCGCCCAATGGCTTCCGCCGCTCCCGAAGAGAGGTCGTCTCCAGAACCTGCCGGTTCCGCAGGTCCCCTTCGCGTGGGGCTGTTGGTCGATTCCCTCACGCAGCCGGCGTGGATCGAGCGCGCGCTACGTCGTGTCCAGGAGTCGGGGGCGGGTGAATTTGTGTTGGTCGTGCGGAACGCGAGTCAATCGACGGAGGCGCGAAAGTCCCGTCTCGCGACCTGGTGGCGGAATCGACGGTACCTGTTGCACGCCTTGTATCAACGGATAGACCAGGTCCGGGGCGGGGTGTCCCCGGATCCATTCACTCCGGTCGACCTTGCTCCCGTGTTGAAGGGCGTTCCCATCATGGACGTCGCGCCGTCTCAAACGCGGATGTCCGACACGTTTTCCGCGAGCGACGTCGAGGCGGTAGGAGCCGCGCGCCCCGATGTGCTGGTTCGTCTCGGATTCCGGATCCTGCGTGGCGATATCCTCAAGGTCGCACGATACGGCGTCTGGTCGTACCACCACGGCGATAATGAACGGTATCGTGGGGGACCGCCGTGCTTCTGGGAGGTGCTCGAGGGCGATCCAGTCACCGGGACGATCCTTCAACGGCTCACCGAAGCGCTGGACGACGGCGAGGTGCTGTACCGCTCGTGGGGCGCGACCAACGTGATGTCCGTGGCCGGGAACAAGCCGCAGATCTACTGGAAGAGCGCAGAGTTTCTCGCTCGTGCCATGCGCAATGTGCAACTGGGAATCCGTAGCGAGCCGAACGCAGATCCATCGCCTTACGGCCAACGGTTGTACGGTGCCCCGACAAACGGACAGATGGCAGCCGGCATCTCGAGACTCCTGCTCCGACGGGCCCGCGCCAAGTGGCAATCGCTGACGTCAATCGAACAGTGGTTCCTGGCGTATCGCTACACCAAGGGTGTGCCTGACGACAACCGCGAACCGGACCTGACGCCGTTCCGCTTCAAGCCGATTTACCCACCAAAGGGCCGCTTCTGGGCCGATCCATTTCCAATCCGCGCGGACGGTGCGATTTACGTGCTCTTCGAGGACTTTTTGTATTCCGCGAATCGGGGCGTGATTTCGGCGTTCGAGATGGGTCCCGAAGGACCGGTTGGAGCACCACAGGTTGTGTTGAGTTGCGATTACCACCTCTCGTATCCCTTCGTCTTCAATTGGCGCGGTTCGAAATTCATGATTCCAGAGACGGCCGACGCGAAACGCGTTGAACTGTACCGGATGGTGAGAGCGCCGCATGAATGGACGCTCGAAGCAGTGCTTCTGGATGGGCTTTCACTCGCAGACTGCACGCTGGCGGAGATCGGGGACCGATGGTGGATGTTCGCCAACAGCGCCGACGCCGGTGCGTCATTTTGGGACGAGCTCCATCTCTTCCACGCGCCATCTCCGCTCGGACCGTGGACACCCCATCGGCTGAATCCCGTAGTGTCCGACGTTCGGACGGCACGTCCCGCTGGCGCGCTCTTCCAGCGCAACGGCATGTGGTACCGGCCCTCACAGGACTCGGCGCGCGGCTACGGGTCGGCAACGAACATCCAGCGCATCCTGCGGCTGGACCAGTTCGACTATGAAGAAGTGTCGGTCGGGAAATTGCGACCGGAGTGGCAACCGGGGCTCACCGGTGTACACACCGTGAATGCGCTGGGCGGCCTGACGATGATCGACGCTCGCCGTCGAATCCGGAAGTAACGGGTGGAGTCGTGAGCGCGGTCCGGCCGCGTGTGGTGCTCATCTGTCATCACGATGCGCCGCTGCACTACGAAGGAATGGCTCGGTGGATCGCGAGCTGGAGTTCGCTGGCAGGCGTGGTGGTTGTCCGGGAACCCGCTTCCGTCCTTCGACGCCGATTGCGGCGAGAGTGGAAACGTGTCGGTTCCGCACGACTGCTGGATGTCCTGGCCTTCAGGGTGTACTACCGCCTGCGCCATGCCGGGCGAGACGAGGCCTGGATCGCTGACCGCATGAAAGAGTTGCGCGATCGCTTTCCCGAAACTCCGAAGGAAACACCCCTGATTGAGGTGGCGTCCCCGGGGTCACGAGAGAGCCAGGCGTTTATAGAGACGGCGAATCCCGACATTGTAATCGCACTCTGCAAGAGCATCCTGCCAGAGCGTGTTTTTGCGGTCCCTCGCCTCGGGACATTTGTATTTCACCCGGGGATATGTCCGGAGTATCGAAATTCACACGGATGCTTCTGGGCGCTTGCATCTGATGATCTGTCGCGCGTAGGGATGACGCTCGTGAGAATCGACAAGGGCGTGGACACAGGACCGATTTTCGGACATTTCGGAGTCGGCTTCGACGAGGTACACGACAGCCACATTCGTATCCAGCACCGGGTCGTTCTCGACAACCTTGATGCCTTGCGAGCGCGCCTGCTCGAGATAGCAGGAGGAACCGTTCACCCCGTCGACGTCACCGGGCGCGAATCCCGCGCATGGGGACAACCGTGGTTGACAGCCTGGATTCGGTGGAAATCGAACGCGCGGAGGAGGGCCGTTGCGCGTCGTCGCTCTTGAGTATCACGACATCGTGCCGCACGGCGCCTGGGACGAAAGCGGCTTCAGTGGAAGCGCTGCTGCGACGTACAAGCTCACCGTAGAAGGCTTCGGTGATCACCTGCGAGCGCTGCGGCAGGCAGGCAGTCCAATTGTCACGAGCCTCGATGGCGCACCGCAAGACGGCGTGCGCCCCACCGTCATCCTCACGTTTGATGACGGCGGGTCGAGCTATCTCACAGCGGCCGACCTTCTGGAGCAGAACGGCTGGCGCGGCTGCCTGTTCATGACAACGAGCTGCATTGGTAATCGAGGATTCCTTACCGCGAGCGATCTCAGGTCGCTGCAGCAGCGTGGCCACGTGATCGGAACGCACTCCCGCAGCCATCCGCCCCGCCTATCCGCGCTTCCTGCACAAGTCATCCATGAGGAGTGGCGCGCGAGCCTTGGCGACCTCCAGGATGTACTCGGGACCGCCGTCGTAGTGGGATCTGTTCCCGGCGGCTACCATTCCCGCGAGGTGGCGGAGGCCGCGGCTGCTGCTGGACTCACACTGCTATTCACGAGCGAACCTGAGTCACGGATCGAGCGTATTGACGGCTGCGCGGTCGTTGGAAGGTACACGTTGCGCAGAGGCGATCGCGGCGCCTACGCGGCGCGCCTCGTCGGGAACGCGCCGTTCGCGCGCTCCATGCAGTGGTGCAAATGGAACGCCAAGAAACTGGCAAAGGCTATCGGCGGCACCGCGTACCTGCGAGTGCGAGATCGAATCCTCGAACGCCGATCCGCCCCGTAAGTTCGGTCAACCGGTGTTTTCGAGCAGCCGGCCGAATTCCTCCGCGGCGCGTTCCCACCCGTAGTTGTTCCGGACCCATTCCGCTGCGGTCAGGCCCATTGCCCTGGCGCGGCCGGGATCCTGAAGCAGCTCGAGCACGGCGTTAGCGAACGCGTCGGCTCCATCAGCAATCATGAGGTGACGGGATTGCTCGACGGGAAGACCTTCGGCGCCAATGGTGGTTGCAACAAGGGGGCATTCCATGGCCATGGCCTCGTAAATCTTGAGGCGCGTACCGCCACCGACTCGGAGCGGAACGACGAAGACGGACGCCTGATCCATGTAGGGTCGCACATCCGGCACGGTGCCCGTGACGCGCAGCCTGGAGTCCCGCGCCACGAGCGCCTGGATGGCGGGTGGCGGGTTGCGGCCCACAACCGTCAGGGTGACGTCCGGCATCACCCGGTGGATGCGCGGCAATATGTCATCGGCGAACCAGGTGATCCCGTCACCGTTCGGCATCCAGTCCATGGAACCGGTGAAGACCACCTCGTGTGGGTGCCGTGCGGCGTTCCCGGAGGGGCGGAAGAACTCTGTGTCGACGCCCGTGGGAACGTCGCCAACGCCCCGGATTCCGTATTCCCGTTCCAGTTCGGCGGCGTCGGCCCGGGAGACAGCAACGACGCTACCAAATCGCCGACACTCCCGCCCCTCGAAATGCTTCATCCTTCGCCACTGCTCGGCGAAATAGGCGCGGGCGAGGGGATTCGTCTTCACCGCGGCGTGACGTTTCCAGATCGCTGCCTCGACATTGTGTTGAAAGAGCACGGTGCGACAGGGAAGGCCATCGGGCACGTTCTGGCTCGGGAACAGGAAGTCGCACACCACTACATCGATGCCGCGCTGCCGGACGGCGTCGACGATCTCGGTTCGCATCCGTGGTGAGTGATACTTCGCCACGGCATACGGAAGCGGCGACACGACGTTGGCCAGCAGTTCCATCCAGAAGCGCGGCGAGCCGCGAGGGGCCTCGCGGAAGGGGACGCGAATGAGGTCGTGGCAATACTCCGTCGCGAGCGATTCGGCCTCCGGTGCGGCTTCGCCGTTGTCGAGCGTGACGTATGTAATGCGGTGCTGCTTCTTGAGTGCGCGCAGCATGTTGTAGGTGCGGATGCGGCCCCCCTTGTCGATCGGATGGAGCAGCTCCGTCTTGACCCAGAGCAGGTGCACCTAACGCGTAGACGCGAGGGCGGGAGCCGCCGTGCCGGTGACGCCAACGTCACTCGGCGCCTCGCCGTCGATGAAGATACGGTGCCAGATCTCGACATTGGCGAGAGCCCAGAGCCGTTCCGAATGATCGCGATGTCCGCTCGCGTGCTCGTTGGCGATCGCGCGCACGAAGGACGTGTCGAATAGTCCACGAGCGGCGGCGCGGTCGCCCATTACCAATTCGTCGACGATGCCGCGATGTGCCTCGCGGAACCAGCGACCGATCGGCACGGGGAATCCCATCTTGCGCCGCGAGAGAATCTCCCCGGGGAGGAAGTCGCGCATCGCCTCACGCAGGATGTACTTCGTCGTACGACCACGCAGCTTGAGTCGCTCCGGCAGCGTGGCGGTGAATTCGACGAGCGGATGATCGAGAAACGGCACCCGGCTTTCGATCGACGCCGCCATGCTCATCTGGTCCTGCTTCATCAGCAGCTCGTGCAGATAGGTGAACATGTCGGTGTACAGCAGCTGATTGAGGAGCGACCCGGCATCGGTCTCGCACAGGAGCCGGTGCGCCTCCGCGTACGGGTCGATCGCACCTAACGAATCGCGGTGCTCCGGTGCGAGCAGCGCCAGGATGGCACGGCGGTCAAACACGGCAAAGTTGTCGAAGTACAGGTCGTCAAGCGTCGCCGGCCGGCTCAGGGCGGTGCGGCGCAGTCGCGATTGCCAGCGCGAGCCCTGCGGCAGTCGTTCGACGATCGCACTGGTGAGCCCGCGGCCCAACGACCCAGTCAGGGCCTCGGTGACGCGACCTGCTGCCAGGTTCCAGACCGTATAGCGATACCGGCCATAGCCTCCGAGCGTCTCGTCGCTGCCTTCTCCAGTGAGCACGACCTTCACCCGCTCCGCTGCCAGCCGGGACACGAAGTTCAGCGCGATGCTCGATGGATGCGCGATCGGTTCGTCCTCGTGCCAGACGAGCGTGGGCAGTGCGCCGAAGAACTGTTCGGGGGTGACCACGATCTCGTGGTGATCCGTCTTGTACCGCGATGCCACGAGGCGCGCGTAGGCCAGCTCATTCGCTTCGCGTTCGGCAAAGGCGACCGAGAATGTCTTGATCGGCTCGGACACGAGCGTGCTCATCATCGCCGTGATGGACGCCGAGTCGATGCCGCCGGAGAGGAACATGCCTAACGGCACATCGGCCATGAGGCGCAGGCGGACCGATTCGCGGAAGCGCTCCCGGTACTCGTCGATGAGCACCCGTTCCGGCCGCTGGTCAATGGCGGCCGGGCTGAAGCTCAGGGACCAGAAGCGGTCGATGCGGATCGATCCATCGCGCCAGACGAGCGTGTGCCCGGGCGGGAGTCGCTTCACGCCCTCGAACAGCGTCTCGACTCCGTTCGTGCCATGGTTGGCGAGGTAATCCGGAAACGCGCGCAGGTTGAGCGATGCCCGAACTCCGTCGGACGCGAGCAATGCCTTGATTTCGGAGGCGAAGTACAGCGCACCGTCTTCCGTGTGGACGTAGTAAAGTGGCTTCACACCCAGGCGATCACGCGCCAGCAGCAGTTCACGCGAGCGACCGTCCCAGATCGCGAACGCAAACATGCCGCGAAGCCGCTTCGGCATCTCCCGACCCTCGCGCTCGTACAGGTGAAGGATCGTCTCCGTGTCGCAGTGCGTCCGGTACTGCACGCCGGCCGCCTGGAGCTCGGGCATCAGGGTCGGGTGGTTGTAGACCTCGCCGTTGTAGACCATCTGGACTTCGCCGTTTCGCACCGACATCGGCTGGGCGCCGAGCCGTGGATCGACGATGCTGAGGCGGCGGTGTCCGAGCCCGATCCCTGGTTCCAGGTAGATCCCGTCACCGTCGGGGCCCCGGTGTGCGATCGTGCGATTCATCCGCTCGATCAGGTCCCGATCGAGCCGGCGCGTGGAACCGTTAGGCAGCGCGATGCCGCAGAAACCGCACATGTCAGCGACCGTGTTCCAGCTTACGTGTTTGCTGGCTCGACCGGCCGGTTCACCACGGCAGTCGGGGCGTAATAATGCCTGGGGGCCTGTTTCGCCGGTCGCGAGGGAAGAAGGCTGGCAAAACCCGAGAGCCACGCCTGGAACTCGACTCGCGTCAGTCCAGTGGTATCCACCAGTCGGGGGAGGAGCAACGGCTCCGTCTCACTTGTGGCCAGGTCTGCTTCACACGTTGTCCCCGTCTTCACGCCCAGCTCCCTGAGCCAGGGCAGGAGCCGTACGTCTGTCCAACCGTTCGGGTAGCAGAACGCGTTCAACTCCTCGCCCGGCCGCCAACTCGCAAGCGCCCTCCGATTGTCTTCGATCTCCCGCTCGAACAGGGCCTTTCGCAGCGGCGTGCGGTGCCGGTGCGTGTGCAGTTGTACGTCGACGACGTCGCGGGGCAGAGCATGGATTTCGTCGGCGGACATGATATGGTGGCGCCGCTGGGCCAGAAAACGATCGAAATCGAATCCGACCCGGTCGGCGAGTAAACGCAGGGCCGCCATTTCGTCACTGAGGCTGCCGTCCATTTCAATCAGCCGGGCATCGATCGCGTGCGCCGCCCACTCTCGCTGTTGCGCTGTGCGCAGGTCCAGTACGTCGGATTGACGGGTCAATCCTCGTGCATCGATCTGCTTTCCGCGGCCAACCCAAAGCAGATAACGCGCCGTGGTGCGGAAGACCGGCGCCTGTTTCTCGGCGTAGTAGGTCGTGACGTACACTGTGGCAGGAAAGCCGAATTCGCGCAGGAGAGGAACACCCGCCGCGGCAAAATCGGCCGTGCCGTCATCGAACGTGATCGCGACCGACCGCCGTGGGAGCGTCCCCTCGCGCAGTCGCTGTACGGCTTCGCTCAAGGGAAGGACCGTGTACCCACCGCTGCGTATCAGCTCGAACCGGCTCCGCAATGCTTCGCGAGGCATGTAGAGCTGCGGATTCCATTCGTCGTCGTCGTGCAGCGAGATCCCGTGGTACGCCAGGATCAGCAGTCGCCGTCTCCGCCACTCACTGTCGCGGACAAGACGAAACGCCCCGATCCGCTCAGCACTTTTCAGTACAAAGAGCTTGGCAGACTTAAGGGAGGATTTCGGAACGGGGTGGTACTGGTCTTCCGGCCAGATCCAGTTGGGTGCCGAACTATTGTTGCTGCTCAAATCGGTTTACCACGGTGGAAATCAACCCTGCCACGGGACGGCGGTCGATCCATGCAATTCTCCGGCCGCGACTGCGCCTTGTCGAGTCAGAACATTGGCGCCGGTAGTCAGGCAAGAGACGTAATCCGGGTCGCCGGCTTACAATAACTCGCTTCCAAAAACGGCGAAACGCAGGGGTGTGTCAATTAACGTTTGCCGGGCATGCCCGAGGTCACCATCCTCGACTACGAGTCGAACACCTGCAGGGCCAGGTCCACTTTCCCAAATGGCGCCGAAACCTGTACACCGTTCACCGTATCCCTGACCTGGGCCAGCATTTCCCGGGCGATGGCAATCCCTTCAGCCACCGCGTGTTCGCGTGACTTGTCGTTCGCTTTCCGCATCCGGTGGAGGATGATCTCCGGCACGACGACACCCGGCACTTCGTTCGCCAGGAACTCGGCGTTCCGGGCGGAAACCAGCGGCCAGATACCCGCTACGATAGGGATTCGAACTCCGTCGATCTCCCGCAGGAAGCGCTCGAGCTGCGAAACGTCGAAGACAGGTTGCGTCACGGAGAACTCTGCTCCGGCCTCGACCTTGTACATGAATCGCTTCAACTCGACGGCCGGATCGAGAGCGGCTGGATTGCACCCGACACCAATGGCGTAACGGGTCGGCTCACCGATCGGATTGCCACCCGGATCGAGGCCATGGTTGAGGTTATTGACCAGGTTCGTAAGGCCGATGGCGTCGATGTCGAAGACCGCGGTCGCGTCCGGATACGGTCCCATTTTCGGCGGATCGCCGGTGATCAGGAGGATGTTCCGTAACCCAACCGCGGACGCGCCGAGCAGGTCGCTGAGCATGCCGAGGAGGTTGCGATCCCGGCAGCAATAGTGCGTGACCGTCTCGATGCCCACCCGCTGTTCAATGAGCAGGCTGGTCATGACGGCGCCCATTCGACTCTGCGCCCGCGGCCCGTCAGGCACGTTGACGGCATCGACGCCCGCGGCGCGAAGTGCCCCGACGTCCGCGATCATCTTGTCCGCGTTGACTCCTCGCGGTGGGACGATCTCGACGGAGGTCACGAACTTCCGGGCGGCGAGCTTGGCGGCCCACTTGGAGCGCTCCGCAAATGGGATCGGCGCAACCTCACGAACGGCCACCTGGGCCTGGGCGGTGGGGCTCGGAGCCTCAGAGACGGATGCTGATTTGACCGGCTTGTAGCGACCGAGGCGCGGCGACATCGGCCGAACGCCCTCGGCGATGGCGTGAATGTGCTCCGGTGTGGTTCCACAGCAGCCGCCCACGATCTTGGCGCCGGCCTGCACGAGATGGCGCGCGTACGTGGCCATGTATTCGGCGCTGGCCATGTACATCGCCCGTCCGCCGACGTCACGGGGCATGCCCGCGTTAGGCTGAGCGCTCAGCTTGCGACGGGTGACGTGGACCATGCGCTCGACGCCTTCCAGGATGCCCTGCGGGCCGACGGAGCAGTTGAGGCCGATCACGTCGGCTCCCAGGCCATCCAGCCAGCGTGCCACGTCTTCCGACGACGCGCCGAACGGTGTGTGTCCATCGGTGCCGATGGTCATCTGCGCCACCACCGGCATGGTGGGATCGACGTCGCGGGCCGCCTTGACGGCCTGCGCGATCTCCTCGAGGTCACCGAAGGTCTCGATGATGAACAGGTCGGCGCCACCTTCCTTGAGCGCGGCCATCTGCTCGGAGAACGTGGCACGGGCTTCCTCCAGGCTCGTGGGTCCATACGGCTCGAGCCGGATGCCTAACGGGCCGACCGCACCCGCGACCAGGCAGGTGTCGCCGGCGACGTCGCGGGCAATCCGGGCGGCCGCCAGATTGAAGTCCGCGGTATGCGCCTCGAGACCGTACTGCGTGAGCTTGATGCGATTGGCCCCGAACGTGTTTGTCTCGAGGACCTCGGCGCCAGCCCTGGCGTATTCGGCGTGGACGGCCCGCACCAGGTCGGGGGCCCGGGTGTTCAGTTCATCGTAGCACTGGTTGATGAACACCCCCCGGGCATACAGCATCGTCCCCATCGCGCCGTCGAAGACGACGACGCCTTCAGGGTCGAGGAGGCGTTCGAGCAGGGTGGCACGGGTGGTCACCGGCGTGCCTCGATGGGTTCACCCCTGGCCTCAGGCTTCTGGCCTCTGGCCTCGGCGGTCCCCTCGCCGCGGATCGAGTAGTACTTCGCTTCCGGATGGTGCACGATCATCGCCGCCGTGCTCTGCTCGGGCACGAGCTGGAACGCGCTGGTCAGGGTCATGCCTAGCGCTTCAGTGGCGGGAAGCAACCGGAATACCAGGGCGTGGTCGTCGAGGTCCGGGCAGGCGCCGTAGCCCCACGAGTAGCGCTTGCCACGACCGCCGGGGATGCCGAGTTCGGACCGGATACGGCGATGGAGCCATTCGGCGACCGCTTCCGCGGCTTCGACGGCGATCCCGTGAACGAAATACGCCTCGGAGTATTCTCCCGCAGCCTGCAGCTCGTCGAAGCGCCTGCTCGCATCGTCCCCCACGGTGACCAGCTGCAGTGGCAGCACGTCGATGTCGCCTGAGTCAACCGACCGGAAATAGTCGGCCAGGCATAAGCGATCGCGCCCGTCCTGTCTGGGGAACGTAAACCGCGCCAATTCGCGACGACTTCCGCCGTCAGCCGCGAGCGCCGCCGGATCGTAGACCACGACGGAGTTCCCATCCGATTGCACCGGGAAGTAGCCGTACACCGCCTGCGGCCGGAGCCAGCGATCGCGAAGCGCGTCCTCGCGAAGTCGTTCGAGGGTCGGCCGGAAGACGTCGCGGACGCTGTTCTCATAGGATTCGCCGGAGCCGCGCCCGCCCCACTGCAACCGGAAGAGCTCATCGAGATCCAGCAGGTCCAGCACCTCGCCCACCGGAATATCGCGAAGCACGCGAATCCCCCAGGCCGGCGGTTGCGGCACATCGTGGTTCGCGGACACCGCGCTCCGTTGCGTGTCCGTAGTGCCACCTAACGATTCCTTCCCGAGGGCGGCGTGGAGGAACACGTCACGACGCGCGTCGTCGATGAGCTTCCGGACGAGCTCTTCGCGGCCGGGCGGCGCCATCAAGGCCTCGACCGTGTCGAGACCCTCGAACGCGTCCTTGCAGTAAAACACGCCCGGCGCGTACGGTCGCTCTCCGTCCACGAACAACGTACGGCGCCCGAAGCGGCGATTGATGGCCGCACCGCCAATCAGCACCGGGATGTTCATGCCACGCTTGTCGAGCTCCTGGACGCAGATCGGCATCTGCTTCGACGTCGACACCAGCAGCGCGGAGAGCCCGATCGCGTCGGCGTTCACCTCGATCGCCTTGTCGATGATGGTGTTCACCGGCACCTGCTTGCCGAGGTCGAAGACGGTGTAGCCATTGTTGGAGAGGATCGTGTTGACGAGCGACTTCCCGATGTCATGCACGTCCCCGTAAACCGTGGCCAGCACCACGCGCCCCTTCGTGTATCCCTCCGAGCGTTCGAGAAATTGCTCGAGGTGTTTGACGGCCTTTTTCATGACCTCGGCGGACTGCAGTACGAACGGCAGGATCAGCTCACCGGCGCCGAACTTGTCGCCGACTTCCTTCATCGCCGGCAGCAGGACCTCGTTGAGCACACGCACGGGAGTTTCACGAACGCCAGCGGCATCGAGCGCGTCTTCAATTCCTTCCTTCTTGCGATGCACGATCATCCAGTGCACACGCTCGTCAGGCGACATTCCAAGTGTGGGATCTTCGCGGGTCGTTTCCGCCATCCCACTTCCGCCATCCGCCTTCGAGAAGTGCTCGATGTATCGCTGCAACGCGTCGGGCCGGTTGTTGAACACCAGGTCGTCGGCCAATGCCCGTTCGTCGGCGGGGATCTCGGCGTACGGCGTGACGTGGGCGGGATTCACGATCGCGGCGTCCAGACCGGCCTGCACGCAGTGATGCAGGAAGACCGAGTTCAGGACGGCACGCGCGGCCGGTTGCAGCCCGAAGCTCACGTTCGAGACACCGAGAATCGTGTAGACGCCGGGCAACTCCCGCTTGATCAGGCGGATTCCCTCGATCGTCTCGCGCGCGGAATCGATCCATTCGGCGTCGCCAGTGGCGAGCGTAAACGTCAGCGCGTCGAAGACCAGGTCGCCGGGCGCGAGGTCGTACTCGTTCACGACGATGTCGTGAATCTTCCGCGCCACTTCGAGCTTCCGGTCGCGCGTCTTGGCCATGCCGATTTCGTCGATCGTCAGCGCGACGAGCGCGGCACCGTGTGTCTTCGCCAGCGGTACCACGGAATCAATGCGCTTGCGGCCATTCTCCATGTTGATGGAGTTGATGATCGCTCGACCCGGAACGTGCTCCAGCGCGGCCTCGATGACGGATGCCTCGGTGGAGTCGATCATGAGCGGTGACTCCACGCTCATGGAGAGGAGCTTCACCACCTTCGACATCTGGTCCGCCTCGTCAGCGCGCTCAGTCAGTGCGACGCAGACATCGAGCACGTGCGCACCCGATTCCGATTGCTCACGCGCCACGTTCAGGATGCCGTCGTAGTCGTCCTCGAGCAGGAGGCGTTTCACTTTCCGGGAGCCCTGCGAATTGACGCGTTCTCCCACCAATAGCGGTGGGGGATCCTGATGCAGGGTGATGGCGCGCATCGCCGACGAAAGTCGAGGCACGGCGAGTCGTGATTCGCGACTCGTGAGTCGTGACTCGGCGGTTCCTCTGACCTCTGACCTCTGGCCGCTGGCCTCCGACCTCACTCCAAGCGCATCAATCTCGCGACAAACAGCACGGAGGTGCTCCGGTGTGGTTCCACAGCACCCCCCGACGATCCGCACGCCGAAGTCGCGCACGAATTCCGCCAGCATGGTAGCCATCGGCTCCGCTTCGAGCGGATAGACCGCGTCGCCAGTGCCCGTGTTGAGGGGCAGCCCCGCGTTCGGTATGCAGGACACTGGACGGGTCGCATGTTCGGTCAGGTACCGGATCGGCTCCCGCATGTGCTCCGGCCCTGTCGAGCAGTTCAGCCCCAATACGTCGACGCGGAGCGACTCGAGCGTTGTCATCGCGCTGGCGATGTCCGTGCCTAACAGCATCCGGCCGCTGGTGTCCAGGGTGACCTGGGCCTGCACGGGAATCCGTCGACCGAGTTCCGCGAAGAGCCGCTCAAAGCCGGCCAGCGCCGCCTTGACCTCGAGAATGTCCTGCGAGGTCTCAACGAGGAGGACGTCAACACCGCCCTCGATCAGGTATTTCGCCTGCTCGTAGAACTGCGCGGAGAGTTCGCCAAAAGTGGTGGCGGAGAGGACCGGATCACTGCTGGACGGCAGCAATCCGGTCGGACCGATTGATCCGGCGACAAAGCGCGGGCGCTCGGGGGTCGCATAACGATCCGCGACCTCCCTCGCGATCCGGGCGGCGGCGACGTTGATGTCCCGGACCTTGTCAAATAGCCCCCACTCCTCGAGCCGGCGCGGGGTCGATTGGAAGGTGCACGTCTCCAGGACGTCACACCCGGCCGCCATGAACGACTCATGGATTTCCCGAATCACGTCGGGACGGGTGAGGACCAGGTGGTCGTTGCATCCCTCCAACGACTTCCCGCCAAAGTCCTCGGCCGAGAGGTGATAGCGCTGGATGCTCGTCCCCATCGCCCCGTCGTAGACCAGAACGCGCCGCGCCAGCGCGTCCAGATAAACGGAGTTCTGGGCTGTTAACCTGTTTGTGCTCAATGGCTTCCCTGGAAACGAAAATGCCCGACGCATGGCGCCGGGCGAGGCGCTTTAGCGGATTGTTTTACGTGGCCGCAATTTGCCTGAAATCGCCACGGTTCTGATTTATGCACAACCCGGGCCGAAGCGTACGGATCGCGCTCAAGGAGGAATAACGAGGCTTCGAGGCTCCGGCAAGCGCCTTACGAGGGCGGGGCGTCGCGATGACTCGCGTCAGGCTGGCGGCCAACCACCTTTGCCCGCGAGGCGACGGCGTCGGCCAGGGACACGAGGCGGTTTCGCTCCAGGGGAAGCACCAGGTCTGCCAGAACGTGCCGAGCCACCAGGGCCGGCAGGGCCCGAGACGTGTCGCCTGCCTCGCGATATGTCACCAGTGTGCCGCCGCCGGCCATTGTCGTCCGCACAAAGGCGCGCCCCGGATCCGATTCCGAGACCAGACCGCGCTCAACAACAGTCAGGATCGGCGGTTCGCGCAATCCCAACTCCTCCGCTTCTTCAAGCGAATGGGCGACGACCACGCGCTGCCCCGTATTTGCGAACGCCTGGGCGAGTCCCTCGAGCAGAGCGGTGTTCATGCCGGCGAGAAGGATCATGCCTATCGTTAGGTCGAGGACTGAAGGCGGTCAAGTGCTGGGAGCGCTACGGCCTCAACTTCAACGACTTTATTTTCGAGATCCAAATCCTGAGCCGATCCGAACAGCGCGCGCAGGAACTCCGAACTCGTGAGCAACAAACCTCACGGCGAGCTACGCTGACGGCCCCAGCAACGGACGGTCGCTGAAGGCGAACCGGTGCACGCTTCCGGAAGCCACGCTGTTCGCCCAGGCAGGATTGGACCTTCGTTCAAGTCGCGAAGTACGCCAAAGAAACCTCCTTTCGATCCATGGTGTTCACCGTGAAGGAGTACGCGTTCTACTTTCAGTCGGCTCGCCGAACGGTGAACGGACGGGTCTTGTTGAGGGAGGATATGCCGATTGTTGCCGGCGCCGGTATGCAGCGGGGCGTTCACGGGGTGGCGACCTGGAAGGCGGGACCGAATCGCAGAGAGCTGGGCACCCTGGTCGCAAGCGCCTCCAACGATTTCGAGCTGTCGAAGCGATTCGACGCATGGACGATGCCGTTGCGGATCCACGAACCGTTAGGCACCGGAAACAGGCCCAACGCGCACGCAACGTTGTGGGCGGAATCGCACATCGAGCGGGAGAATTACGAAACGTTTCCTCGCGACTCGACAAACCGGACCGTGGATGGCAGGTCATGAAGAGAGATCAAGGGGCAGCTGTCGCTGCGCCGCGAGTCAGTGTGATCATCCCGGCGTATCGGGTGACCGAGTTCATTGGCGACACGCTTGCGTCCGTGTTCAGCCAGACCTATACGGATTACGAAGTAATTCTGGTGAACGACGGGTGTCCCGACACGGCCGGACTGGAAACCGCGATCGCTCCGTATCAGGACCGCATTCGATACATCGTGCAGGAGCACGGAGGTCCGAGTGCAGCTCGCAACACAGGTATTCGTGCGGCGCGTGGGGAACTGCTCGCGCAACTCGACGGCGATGACCAGTGGCTGCCCGGATTTCTCGCGTACCAGGTCGGGTTCCTGGACCGTCATCCGGAAGTGGATATCGCCTTTACCGACGCTGTTTTCATGGGTGGCCCCCAGGACGGACGGCGCTTCTTCGAAACCAATGGCACTGACGGCCCCATTACGCTCGAGGCGCTTCTTCGTCTGCAGGTTGTCGTCCTGACTTCATCCATGGTGGGACGGCGCGCGTGCCTCGAGATCGCGGGTCTGTACGACGAAGCCCTGGGGAGCGTGGAAGACTTTGACCTGTGGCTCCGGCTGGTCGCCGCAGGCGCGCGGCTCGACTATTCGCACGAGGTGCTCGTGCGGTACCGACGCGGACCGCACAGCCTTTCGAGCGACGCAAACAGAATGCTCCACGACGGAATCACCACGCTGGAGAAGGCGCGAAGAGCATTGCCGTTGAGTCCAGTGGAGCGAGCCGCACTCGAACACGGACTGACACGACTGCGGAGCGAGCTGTCGTATCGGATGGGTTTATCCGCACTACGTCGAGGCGAAGCAGAACTGGCGCGGCGAGAATTC
>DASRPK010000155.1:0-4500 GCA_035646395.1 Gemmatimonadaceae bacterium
GTCGAAGGGCCTGGGCATCAGCCCGGTGCAGTTCAACGCGGTGGACGCGGATCTGTTCCGCAGCTTCGGCTTCCCGGGCGCCGATGAATACGGAAACATGTTCCAGACGTATCGCGACTTCGCGAAGGAAGTGAACGCCGCGCGCAGCATCGACGAGACGCGCAAGCTGAACCCGCAGCTTCAGAGCTTCGACCAGTGGCTGTCGAAGAACAAGGACAAGGTGCGGGCAGCGACGGAGCCTGTGCCGCAACCGACGACCTAGTTGGTAGTTGGATAGTTGGTAGTTGGATAGTTGGTAGTTGGTGGTTCGTGGCTGACGCTACGAGCCGCCAGCTACTTCGCCGGCAGTTTCTCCTGCAGTTCTTCCAACCAGTTCAGCACGACGTTGATCGTCAGTGGCGGGGCATTACGTCCGTCGCCGCTACCTGGCTCCTTGATCATCAAAAACCTGCGGCCATCCGCGGAGATGTCGTAGGTTCGTGCGAGGCCAGGCACCCCGATCGTGGGCCAATCGAACAACTTGACAGGATTGCCGGCCACAAACGTGGGGCTGGTCTGAAGAATAGGTACGGCCATAATCGCACCAGCCGTCGTCGCATAGATCAACTCTTTCCCGTTCGCGTTCCAAACCGGCCTTGTCCCACCGTCCTGAGAGATTAGCCAGCGCCCATTACGATCGGGGAACGGCACCACGTACACCTGCTGCTGTCCAGTGTCGTTCGACATGAAGGCCAGGTAGCGTCCGTCCGGCGAAAGTTCCGGGTGAGCCTCCGTGTAGCTGGTCGCGATGAACGGCTCGGTCTTCAGCTTCAGTTCGGCCGGAACCTTGCCGCCTCGCGCTGACGCATTCGCGTTCTCCAAACGAGTGTCGAGCCGCAAGAGCGCGAGGTCGTTCCCTGTTCCAGCATGCTGCTCCAGCAGCACAACGCTTCTTCCATCGGGTGAAATAGTCGTGGTGAGTTGGTTCGCCGTTGAATCTGTGATGCGTTGAGTCTGCCCCGCTCCATCGGCACGTTGCACGTAGAGATTGGCGGGACCGGCTCGAGTGGATGAGAACAGGATGCGCTCGTTGTCTGGCAGCCAGATGCCTTGGAGGTCGACAGCCGGACCGAACGTCACCTGAGTGAGCGTCTGTCTTCCGAAATGAAATATGTGAATGTCCGCCTCCTGGTCGGCGACCGAGAGCGCGACGCGGGTGCTGTCGCGAGATAGCCGCGGATACTGGTACGCGCGAGGTCGAATGCCAGGAACCGGCGCCTCTTTACCCGATCGATCGACCCACACCAATGTCCGGTCGCTGCCAGTTACGTTTGCGCCGCCCGGAATGTAGACGAGATCACCGTTTCTGGCGAGCGAGTACTGCGCAACCCCCACGCCAGGCATGGCGACCTGATCGAGCACGGGCACAGGATCACCAATGAGCTCAGCCCGGGCGGCATCGAAACGAACTGCCCGCAGCGCACCCGTGGCGGCGTAGACGATATACCCGGGAGCGACGTACTCAGGACTCGAGCCGCCAGACAGGAGCACGTTGTACTCGCCGGTTGTGACGTCGAGTGCCGCAATCTGCGCGCTCTCAGATGTGTTGGCTCTCGTCAAAATGGTGAAGAGGACAGTGCGTCCACCCGGAACCGCCGTTGGAAACACGTGGTCGACCTCACCTCGCGTCGTGTCCGGACGAGTGAGGACTTTTGGTTCGCCACCGGCGGCTGGCACGGTGAATAGGCCCGTCGACGTATCGGACGTGGCAAAGACGATATTGCCGTCGTCTCCCCATGCGGCGCCTCGAGGTGGGGCAGCCACGCGGGCGATTACTGCTGTCGGCCCGCCAGTGGCAGATACCTTTCGCATCTCCAGGTTGGCGACCGTGAAACCAATCCATTTGCTGTCCGGGGACCAGAACGGAACGCGAGCGTTCGCAGTTCCGGTGACGAACTCGACCTCCAATCGATCGAGGTGGCGAAGTGCCAGCTGACCGGGAGCGGCAACGTAGGCGATGTGAAGGCCATCCGGCGACAGCGCAAGCTGGCGATCATTCGTGGTGTTGGAGATGGCCTGTTGGAGCGCCGGAACGATCGAAAACCGCGTGACTGCGGCAGAAATGTCTGGACTGTCGAGCGTGCGCCAGGCAATTCCTCCCACGACGGCAACCAACAATGCAACAGCGGCGGCTGTCGCCATGCCACGGGACGATTTCCTCGTCGGTTTCGGCTGGAAACGGGAGGAGTCGGCTAGCAAATAGTTGACGACGGCGATGTCGGCCAGCCTTTGCTTGCGATCCTTGGCGAGGCAACCGGTCAGCACCTCACGCACGTGGACCGGCGTGCTGCGCGGAAGCGCCTTCCAGTCCGGGTCACCGCGGAGGATGCCCGCAAGCGTGTCCGAGGCGTCCTCCCCTTCAAACGCTCGCTTTCCCGTGAGCATCTCGAACAACACGCAACCGAACGCCCACACATCCGAGCGCTTGTCCGCGGGCCGGCCCTTCGCCTGCTCCGGGCTCATGTACGCCGCCGTGCCGAGGATGAAGCCGGCCTCGGTCATGGCCAGCGACAGCGTCGGGGACAGCGTTGCGGCCGGCACGCTCGATGACGCCGCCGGTGCGGTCTCCAGCGCCTTGGCGAGGCCGAAGTCGAGCACTTTCACATGGCTGTCAGTCGTCAGCGCGATGTTCGCCGGCTTGAGGTCGCGATGGATGATGCCCTTGTCGTGCGCGGCCTGCAGCGCCTCGGCAATCTGCCGTGCGATCGCTACCGCCTCGCTCAGCGGCAACGCGCCGCCGCGCCCAATGCGCTCCGCGAGCGTGTCACCCTCGACCAGCTCCAGCACCAGGAACTGCGTGTCGCCGACCGTATCGACGCCGTAGATGGCGGCGATGTGTGGATGATTCAGGGCCGCCAGGAGCTGTGCCTCGCGCTCGAAGCGCGCCAGGCGATCGCGATCGGTGGCGAGCGACTCGGGCAGAACCTTGATCGCGACGTCGCGCTGCAGCTTGCTGTCCCGCGCGCGATACACCTCGCCCATGCCGCCCGCCCCGAGCGAGCCGAGAACCTCATAAGCACCGAGCCGCTGACCGGTCGAAAGCGTCATCTGTTATCGCGGCATCTTCGCTGGATCGTGAACCACGCCGCCTTTGACCACCCGGTGGATCTGGCGCACGGCTCGAATGTCCGCAAGTGGATTCGCGTCGAGGACAACGAAATCGGCAAGCGTGCCCGCTTCGATGCTTCCCTGTTCCTTGTCCCTGCCAATCATGCGCGCCGCGTTGATCGTCGCGGCCTGAATCGCCTGCAGCGGCGTGAGTCCGGCCTCGACCATGAGTTCCATCTCGATGTGCGTGGCCACTCCGAGCAGCACACCGAAGAAGCCGGTATCGCTCCCCATGACGACCGGAATACCGGCGCTGAACGCCCGCTGCATGTTGGTTCGCAGCATCGGCAGGTGTTCCTTCGTGAACGCCGTATTGCTGAGGAATGACTGGAACATGCCAACCCCCTGCGTCGACGTCAGGAATTGGTAGAGTCCCGGCGGCTGGAACGCGAGCTGGTCCCAGTACGGCGCCTGGCGTTTGCCGAAGGCGGCGACGTCCGCGACGTCCTCGAACATCCCGAGCGTCGGCACGTAGACCGCTCGGTTCTTCTTCATCAGCGCGATGAAATCCTGATCGATCGGTTCGTCGATGATGCCGTGCATCAGGCCGTCGGCACCGGCACTGAGCGCCTCCTTCGCGCGCGCCAGCTGCGGCGCGTGGACATACGCGCGGAGGCCGAGCCGGTGTGCCTCCTCGACGAGCGCCTGCAGCACCGGCAGCGCCATCGGCTGCGTCGTCCGCTTCGACGCCCACGCCAGGTCGTCGCGGTGGATTTTGATGGCGTCCACATTGGCGGCCTTCAGCTTTTGCACAACCGCACGCGCCTCGTCTGGCGTCGCCGGCGTCGGCCCCTGCTCTCCCAGGGATCCGCCGGGGACCGTCACCGCCGGCCCGGTTCCGAAGAATCGCGCATACGGCGCGGCATCCGCTGCCGCTGCCGCCTTCAGCCTCGCGAAATCACCTTCGCCGACGCCAGGATCGAAGACCGTCGTGACGCCAACCGCGAGAAGCCGTCCGAGGTTGCCGACGTAGTTCTCTCGCTGGGGCCCCAGACTCATGCCACCTGCACCGAGATGGTTGTGCATGTCGGCCAGGCCTGGAATCACGAACTTGCCGCGCGCGTCGACGACTTCTGCGCCCGCAGGCGCCTTGACCGAACCGGCCGTACCGACTTGTGTAATCCGCGACCCGCTGATGACGATTACTGCGTCGGCAACAGGCGCGGCTGCGGTGGGGTTGATGAGCGTGGCACCGGTAACGACCGCGGACCTGACAAGGTCCGCGCCACGGTTGTCGGGGGCCTGAACGCCTGCCGGCGCGCCCGCCAGCGCGAAGAGAACAGCCGCCACGAAGAGGGCGCGCATTGGTGCGGATTCTAGTCCAGTAGGACGCTTGACCCTCCGAGAAAGACG
>DASRPK010000156.1:0-25911 GCA_035646395.1 Gemmatimonadaceae bacterium
AGTTCAACATGTTCCTGCTCGGCGTTTTTGCCGCGGTGGCCCTGAGTCTCGCCGCGGTCGGCATCTACGGGCTCATCGCGTACTCCGTCGCACAGCGAAGGCGCGAACTGGGCATCCGCCTCGCCATCGGCGCCATGCCTCGGGACGTGCTCCTCCTCGTTATGCGACAGGGCGCGACGCTCGCGGTGGTCGGGATCGTCATCGGTAGCCTCGGTGCGATCGCGGCAACGCGATGGATGCGATCGATGCTCTTCCAGGTCGACCCGTTGGATCCTCTCACGTTTGCCGCGGTCGCTGTGGCATTGGCCATCGTCGCCATTGGCGCAAGTTGGGTTCCGGCGCTGCGCGCGGCGCGCGTCAGTCCCGTCACCGCGATGCGAAATGACTGAGCTTCGGCCGCTCGAGCGCGGCCGAACGCGGTGTGCGACCCGCCGGCGGGGCACCACTCCTATTGACAGCGATAGAAGAGTCAGGCATCTTCTCCAGACAACGATAGGACCTGTCCAGAAGACTGTTCGTGACGATTCGCTCCCAGACCGACGCGCTCCGCGGATCGCTTGATCTCCTCATTCTCAAGACGCTCTCACTCGTGCCCATGCACGGGTGGGGGATCACGCGCCGCATCCAGCAGACGTCGCAGGGAGTCCTCGACGTCAACCTCGGCTCCCTCTACCCCGCGCTGCAGCGACTGGAAAAGAACGGACTGATTACGAGCGAGTGGGGAACGACGGACAACAATCGTCGTGCGCGATACTACCGGCTCACTGCTGCCGGACGACGCGCGCTGGGCCAGGAGCTCGACAGCTGGAAACGCTTTGCGACGGGACTCGACGCAGTACTGCGCAGCACCTGAAACTGCACGCACGGCGTCCTCGTTCTGACCTCTTCCTCTGAAGGACTGCCGCACCATGAGCCTGTTTTCCGCCGCGCGCGCGCGACTGCATCTCCTCTTCGCACGCCGCTCTGCCGAGTCCCGCATCAACGAGGAGCTTGCGTTCCATATCGACATGGAGACGCAGCGACTCGTCCGCGAAGAGCGCCTTTCGCCTAACGAAGCCCGTCGTCGCGCCGTCGCCACGTTTGGTGGTGTCACCCAGCACGCCGAATCGCTGCGCGAGGGACGTGGGCTCGCCTGGCTTGGCGGGCTGTCGCTCGACATGAAGCTCGGGTCGAGGATGCTGGTGAAGTACCCGGGGCTGACGTTCATCGGCGGACTGGCCATGGCGTTCTCGATCTGGGTCGGCGCGGTCGTCTTCGAAGGCGTACGGGTCACGCTCGATCCCCGGCTTCCGCTGCCTGACGGCGATCGCATCGTGCAGATCCGGAACAGCGACATCACCGCCAACGGCGCCGAATTGCGGGCGTCGTACGACTTCGATATCTGGCGTCGCTCACTGCGGTCTGTGGTCGACCTGGGCGCCTATCGCGACGTGTCGCGCAATCTCATACTCGCGCCCGAAGATGTCCGGTTGGTGCAGGTTGCCGAGGTCACGGCATCGGCATTCCGGATTGCACCTGCAGCGCCGTTGCTTGGACGTGTGCTCGCTGAGCACGACGAGCAGCAGGGAGCGCCGGCGGTCGTGGTGCTCGGCTATGACGTGTGGCGAACACGATTCGCGGAAGATCGGGGTGTCGTCGGCAGGAGCGTGCAGATCGACGATGCGTTCGCGACGATCATCGGCGTGATGCCGCAAGGCTTCAAGTTTCCCGTGGCCCACGAACTCTGGATGCCGCTGCGTCTCTCGGCAAACGAGCTTGTACCGCGCACGGGGCCCGTGATCGCTGTCTTCGGCCGGCTCGCCCCCGGCGTAACGCTCGCGGAGGCGCAGACCGAGCTGTCGACCATCGGCCGGCGCATGAGCGCCGAGTCGCCCGAGACCCATGAGCACGTGCGGACCAGGGTCGGGCCGTACGCCGAGGTGTACTGGAGTCCGAATCCATCTGATCTCGCGCTCATGCACTCGTTCAACGTGTTTGCAATGTTGCTGGTGCTTCTGCTCTGCTCGAACGTTGCGCTGCTCCTTTTTGCACGCGCCGCAACGCGAGAGAGTGAGTTGATCCTGCGCAGCGCGCTCGGCGCGAGCCGGAGGCGGATTGTCGCGCAACTGTTCGCCGAGGCGCTGGTGCTTGGAGGCGTCGCTGCCGCCGTGGGGCTGGTGGCCGTCGGCTTCACCCTCGAGCGATGGGGACTGGCGTACCTCGAGGCGAATCTCGGTACGCAACCGTTCTGGATCGACCCCAGGCTTTCGTTTGCGACGATCCTGTACGCGCTGCTGCTGACCTTGATCGGCGCGGTCGTCGCCGGCGTCATGCCGGGGTTGAAGGTCACACGGGGACTTGCCGACCGCCTGAAGCAGGGAACGGCCGGCAGCGGCTTGCGATTTGGCGGGATCTGGACCGCGGTGATCGTGGCCCAGGTGGCGGTCACGGTTGTCGTGCCGGCAGTGATCTACTTCGGGCAGGGCGAGATGAACCGGGTCCGGTCGCACGAAGTCAACTTTGCCGAAGAGGAATACCTCGCGGTGCAGCTCGACTTGAATTCGCCTAACGGCGGCAGGGACAGCGCCCGCTACGTCGCGTCGGTGGAGAAACTGCGCCGGCGGTTGGAGGCGGAGCCTGGGGTCGAAGGTGTCACGTTCGTGAGCCATTTGCCGCGGCTCCCGCACCCGGACTACTACATCGAGGTCGACGAGCCCCGCGCGATCAACGACTCCACTCCGCTGCCTGAAGCAACCGTTGCGACGATCGATCCATCGTACTTCGAGGTGCTGAAGTCGCCAATCCTTGCCGGTCGCGCGTTACATGCCGGCGACGTCGGAAGCTTTGCGCCGGCCATTGTCGTCGACGAGGGCTTTGTCGAGCGTGTGTTCGGTGGGGGGAACGCGATCGGGCAACGGATCCGTATCTCCTCGAGTCGCTACTACTCTGGAAACCAGGAAGCGCCGTGGAGTGAAATCGTGGGAGTCGTCAAAGACATGGGGATGGACAACGTCGCCAGTCGTGAACGTCCTGCCGGCCTGTACGTGCCCGCCAACATGAAGACTGCGCCGCTGCGATACATGATCCTGCATTTGCGCGGCAATCCGTTGTCGCACGTGCCGAAGGTGCAGGCGATCGCGGCATCCGTGGACGGGGCGCTGCGACTTTCCGGGTTCCAGCGGTTGGACGAGGTCTCCAACGAGATGATCTGGGTCATGAGTTTGTGGATGCGAGTCATCGCAGGATTGACGATACTCGCACTGCTGCTGTCGCTGGCGGGGATCTATGCCGTACTTTCGTTCACCGTCGCGCGTCGAACACGCGAGATCGGTGTGCGCGTCGCATTGGGCGCCAACCGGCGACGTGTCGTGACGGCGATCTTCCGGCGGCCATTGACGCAAGTTGCCATGGGCGTTGTTGCCGGAGGTCTGATCATTGGCATACTGGCACTTCAGCTGTCAGCGGGTGGGCTATCAGTGGTCCACATCGCGATGCTCGTGGGTTATGTGGTGCTGATGTTCGGCGTGTGCATGCTCGCCTGCGCGGTGCCGACGCGTCGCGCATTACGAGTTGAGCCGACGGTGGCGTTGCGGTCGGAATAGTCCGGGGCGTTTATCTTGATGAGTGAGCCCAGATAGCGCCGTACTGAGTTGCGATGTAGTCCTCTTTGACCTCGATGGTGTTCTTGTCGACTCGAGGGCGGTAGTTGAACGCACGTGGCGTCGATGGGCTGAGGTCCGCGGCGTGCGCGATCCGGAGCTCGTGCGTCGTGCGCACGGCCGCCGCAGCGTCGAGACCGTCCGGGAAGTCGCGCCGGCTCTCGACAGTGATCAAGAAGTTCGGTGGCTCGCAGCTGCCGAACTGTCGGATTTCGACGGGGTGGTCGCGTTGCCCGGCGCCAGCGACGCGCTTGCAGCCCTGAGCGATGCCCAAAGAGCAATCGTGACGTCTGGCGGCCGCGAACTGGCTCGCAAGCGCTTACTACACGTGCGCCTTCCAGTCCCGGCGATCCTCGTGGCGGCCGAAGACGTACGAGAGGGCAAACCTTCCCCGGAAGGGTTTCTCGCGGCCGCGTCGAAGCTCGGCGTACACCCCTCTCGCTGCATCGTCATCGAAGATACTCCGGCTGGTATACAGTCTGCACGAGGAGCCGGGTGTCGCGTTGTTGCACTTACGACGACGTTTGCGCGGGCCTCTCTGCACAACGCGGATGTCGTGGTCGAATCACTCGCCGATCTGCAAATCATCAGGGGAAAAGAGGGAATAGAAGTACGTTCATCATTCACCACACAGTGACGCTCCTCGAGCGAACTGTCGTCTGGCGTCGAAGTGGATGAGAGTGTCACCTTCTGTGTACAACGACACGACGGATATCGAGCGCCTGCTCGAAGCACTCAGCTGACGGAATGATGTCGCGTCCAATCACGGATAAACTGCCATGCGCGATGACCGGATTCGCGTTGTGGGTGCGGTCGGACTGGTAATTGGCGCGTTGTTCGGCATGGCCGGCACGTTTGCGCCGACTCCAGAACTCCGCGGTCTCGCCTGGGGCGTGGACGGCGTCGCATTGGTTGTGGCGAGTGCGTTGATCGCGGTCCATCACTTTCGACACGGACGGGATGCACTGGCCGCCGGATTTCTGGTCTTCCTGGCCGGTGAAACCCTGATCGTTTCCGGCTCGGCGATCGAACTCGAGGCAAGTGCGCCGTTGTTCGCCGCCGGCGCCGCCCTGTGGGCCGCAGCGCTCGGTCTCATCAGCACGTCACCGGCCGTTCCGCTGTTCACGAGGGTGACCGGCGCGGTTGCGACCGTACTCCTGGCGATTACCGCGCTGCGCATATTCGGCGGGGCAGAGCTGACGCCGTTGTCTCAGCCGCTCCCGTTCTTCGCCTACCCCTTTTTCGCCGCGACGCTACTCTGCTGGGCCTGGGGACTCACCCGCAGGCGCTGATGCTTCGGAAGCCGCTGCAGAAAAGCCTAACGGACGATCCGCGTGCCCGTCCACACCAGCCAGGCGCCGTGGCCGAGCACGATTGCGCCGAAGCCGTGGATGTTCATGGGCATGCCGGCGACTGTGGCGACGACGGCCGTTACACCGATGACCAGTCCCGTCCCGGCCAGCGCCCGGCCCCATCCATCCTCGTGCCACATCGCGAGCGACCAGAATCCAATCCCGATCGAGGCCGTCACCACGAACACTCGCGTTGTGGCCTGGTTGAGCGCCCAACCAAAATCGCGCGCCGGTTCGTAGAGCGCGCGCGCGTCAGGCCCTCCGGCGACGACCTGGGCCGCCAGGTCGGTGCCAATGAATCCACTCGCGATGGCGGCAAACATCACGGCCACCGCGCCGAACGCGTACGATACGAACGCGGCATCCGTCAGTGTATCGCGGGCGAACTGCCTCGTCAGGCGCAACAGGCCATAGGTCGTGATTATCGTACCGGCAATCGCGAGCGCGTGAACCGAGCGGTTCATGAGGGCGACCCGTGAAAAGTCGGCCAGCAGCGCGTGACCCGTTGGATGGAACGCCATGGTGACGAGGCCCGCCAGCGGGCCGGCGATCAAGGCAACTCCCGCCGCTTTGTCCTGTTTCATGTCTGCTCGGGAAGAGACGACCGGCATTTTATGCGAGCGACCACGCCACCATACTCCCTCCTGAACATTCCAGGTGCATTTGTTCGGTATCGTGAGCGACCAGCTGGAGCGACGACTCGACCCCCGGACCGTGCGTACTTACCAGGCGCTGAGTGGCGCGCTGGTGGAACTGATGCGCACGCGCGAGTTCAACGAAATCACGGTCCAGGACCTGCTTGACCGCGCTGGCGTGGGCCGGGCCACGTTCTACTCACATTTCCGCAACAAGGACGATTTCCTGCTTACGGACCTCGAGCGGATGTTGTCGGCACTGGAGGAGCACTTCGAGCGATCATCGTCGAGTTCAAGGCGCGTTGCGCCGATCGCGGAGCTCTTCAGTCACTTCGGCAACGCGCGTGAGTTCGCGGCCGCGCTCGGGCGTTCCGGGAGAATGGAAGCGGTACTCGACATTGCCAGCGGTCACCTGGCGCGGATCATCGAGCGACGCCTTCACGTGCTTGGGGTGCAACCTCGTGAGTTGCCACTGAATGTTGCGGCGCGCGTTTTCGGCGCCATGGCGACGGAACTCGCGAAATGGTGGATGGAGCGACAGGGAACGATCACGGCGCAGCAGATGGACGAACGGTTTCACGAGCTCGTGTGGCGCGGAATTGGGCAGGATCGTCGTCCATCGCCGCCCTGACTGAACATGCGTTGACAGGCGGTGCAGGTATTGGCACTATCTGGTTCCATTATAGGAACCGGGCCATGCGAACCCTCCACGATCCCGCAGTACGTCGTTCCCTCGAAGCCCGCCTCGACGCGCTCCGACCGGACGCTCCACGCCGGTGGGGGAAGATGACTCCCGACCAGATGCTGTGGCACGTCAACCAGTTTCTGGCGTCAGCGATCGGGGAGGAACCGATGCCGGTGCAGAAAAGTCCCGTGCCGCAGCCACTCCTCCGGTTGATGGTCCTGTACATGCCCTGGCCGAAGTCTGCGCCGACGAATCGCGCGGCCGTGCCGGACTGTGCACACGATTTCGAGGCTGAACGCGCGCGGTGCCGCACACTCATCAACAAGTTCGTCAGCCGGCCGATTGATGGCGCCTGGCCCGTTGATTCAAACTTCGGCGTCGTGACCGGAAAGTTTGCCAGCGGGCTCCAGGCGCGGCATCTCGACCATCACTTCAAGCAGTTCAGTTCCTGAGTCAGTTCAGCCGAGCGTGCGGCTGCTCCGCGGTTGTAGTTCCGTCAATCGGCACGCAGGGCTTCGATCGGATCGACTCCGCTCGCGCGGCGCGCCGGCATGTAACTCGCCAGCATCCCGACGCCGAGCATCCCGAGCGACATCGCAGCGAAGACGACCGGGTCGACTGCCTTCACATCGAAGAGCAGCGCGCCGAGGAGCCGGGTGGCCGCGAACGCCACCGTGATGCCCAGGGCCACGCCAACCATCACGACCTTTGTGCCCTGGGAGACGACCTGGCGGCGAACCGTGCCCGATGTCGCACCCAGCGCCATGCGCACGCCGATCTCGCGAGTCCGCTCGGCCACAATGTACGACAGAACCCCGTACAGTCCGACCGCACCCAGGATGAGCGCCAGCGCTGATACGACGCCTAACGTGAGCATGGTGAACGACAGCTGCACCATGGACCGTTTGGCCAGGAACTCCATCGTAAAGCCCCGATAGACCGGAGCCTCCGGTGCAATCTGGCGCACGGCCTCACGCACCTCGTTCGCCAGGTTGGCCGCCCGCGGCGATTTCACAACATAGGCTGGTGATCCCATCGCCCACGAGCGGGGTTGTGGCCCGGTGAGCGGGAAGTACACCACCGCCTCCCCCGCTTCGCGCCAGTCATCCTGCTTCACGTCATCCACGACACCGACCACCATGAATGACGGACCCGCGCCAGGACGGCGGATGCGCTGTCCCACGGGTTCCTGATCCGGCCACAGCTTCGCTGCCGCCGACCGGCTGATGATGACGCTGTTGTTAGGCGTCACCGCCTCGTCGTTGGTGAACGTCCGGCCCTTGAGGAGCTCGATACCCATCGCGCGGAAGTAATCCCCGCCGGTGAAGTTCTGGTCGATCAGGGCGCCGCCGCCATCATCGCTCATCGCGTCGGTGAGGAAACGTCCCCCTCCCGTGCCCTCATCCAGCGGCAGGTTGTTGACGACACCGACCGTCGTCACGCCGGGGAGCGCGCGCAGCCGGTCCATGAAGTCCAGGTGCAACCGGCCCCAGGCCGGTCCATCGACGAGGTGCGGTTGGTCCGGCGCGAACTGGAATGTGTAGATGTCCTTCGTGTCGTAGCCCGGGTCGACGTTGCGCAACCGCTGGAAGCTCTGGAAGAGCAGGGCCGTGCCGATGAGCAGGACGAGGGCGAGTGCCGCCTGGCCGACGACCAGTGCGTCGCGACCCCAGTGGCGGCGTCCCGTCGAGCCGCGACCGCCTTCACGGAGCCGGGTGAGATCCGGAGCGGACGCCGACATCGCCGGCGCCAGTCCACAGGCGAGGCCAACCACCACCACCAGCACGAAGGATGCGACCAGCGTCCAGCCGTCGAGTCCAACCAGCGTTAGGCGTGGAATCCCTTCGGGTGCGGCGCGCAGGAACAGGGGGAGTGAGATCGTGGTCAGCATCACGGCCAGCACGCCGGCCGGCAACGCCACGAGGAACGCCTCTGCCATCTGCAGCCGCACGAGCTGGCTGCGCGACGCCCCCAGGGCATTCCGCACCGCGAGATCGCGGCGCCGGCCCTCGGCACGCACCATGAACAGGTTGGCGACGTTGGCGCAGGCGATGATCAGCACGATGGACACGGCGCCAAGCAGCACCCAGAGCGACCGGTTGGTGGTGGGACCGACCAGTCGGTCGATCACGGGATCGACCACGGCGCGGTGCTGGGCGATGATCCGGGCGTAGTTCGGCGGACCGCCGAAGCGTTGTGGAAGCTGTTTGGATAACGCGGTCAGTTCAGTGGCCAACTGTTCGTGCGTCACGCCGGGCTTCATCCGGGCGACGATCGGCATGCCTAACTGACCAGGTTGCACCTGATCGAGCCGTGCCTCACCCGCCACCCAGAGCAGCGTCTCTTCGCCCGGGAACCGGAACTCCGGCGGCGTGACGCCAATAACCGTGCGCATCTGCCCGGAGACGAAGTACGACCGGCCGATGACCGCCGAATCGCGCGCGAACCACTGGTCCCAGAGGCGATCGCTGATCAGGACGACTTTATCGGCATCCTCCGGCACCGGGAGGCGGCCAAGCATGGGTCGTACGCCTAACGTGGCGTACATGTCGTTGGTCGGGAAGGCCATCCCGATGCGTTCGACCCGCGTATCGGTGCGGAGGGTCGACGTGCCGCCGCCGAATGCAAAAATTCCGTCGAGGAGCTTCGAGTTCTCCTTGTAATGGAAGTAGAAGTCGAAGCCAAGCCCGAAACGCTCAGGAAGGTCCGATCCCGGGGCTGTCCCCGACAGGACAACCAGGCGGTCCGAGTTCGGGAAGGGAAGTGGCTTGAGCAGCACCGTATTGACGACGCTGAACATCGCAGCCACGGCGCCAATCGCGAGCGCCAGCGTTCCGACGGAGGTGACGAGGAAAGCGGGCGTATGCACCAGCCCGCGCCAGGCGTGACGAAAATCCTGCGTCCATTGAGCGATCACGATTCGCGTCCCGGGAAAGGTCAGGCGTTTGACAAACTTCGAGCCCTGCTCGTTGCGCCCTACGGGAGCAGTTGGCCGGGGTTTCATCGTCGGGCCCAACTGGGCGGGACGCGACCGTTTCGTTTCGTTACGTTCAGTGATCGCCTGCCTGACATCCGTTAGGTGCCGTGTGCAGTTGGTCACGATCAGGCGCGGCTGAACCCGATCCACTTGACCGAGCGGAGCGCCCGAATGTCGACGTCGGTACATTGTCGCTCATGAAACAGATCACGACGGCAACGCTGATCGCGTGCTGCGCTGCCTTTCCCGGAAGGGCACAACAACCCGCTACCCTCGACGCACGAGCCGCGGGGCGATTTGCGGCACTGGCGCTGGGGTGCGTGCAGAAGGAATACCCGAACAAGATCGCGCACGTCCTGAATTCACCGGCGGACGTGAAGGCGCCGCACGAGCTGACGCCGTCGTTCTATGGCTGCTATGACTGGCATTCGTCGGTGCACGGTCACTGGCTGCTGGCGCGTCTGGCCCGCTCGTTTCCGGACGCCGCCTTTGCGTCCAGCGCAATCACGGCGCTCAAGGGCAACATTACCCCGGCGCGAATCGCCGGCGAAGTTGCCTATCTGAATGCGCCCGGTCGGGAAACGTTCGAGCGCCCGTATGGATTGGCCTGGCTGCTGCAGTTAGGCGCCGAATTACGCGAGTGGAAATCACCAGACGCGCAGGTATTCGCTTCTGCCTTGAGGCCGCTTGAAGGAGCAGTAGTAACACGCCTCAAGGCATGGCTACCGAAGCTGGCCTATCCCATCCGTGAGGGCGAACACCCGCAGACCGCATTTGCGTTCGGCCTCATCCTGGACTACGCGCGCGGAACGGACGAGGCGCTGGCGGCCATGGTTGTCGCAAAGGTTCGCGAGTTTCACCTCAAGGACCGCGATTGTCCAATCACCTATGAACCGTCCGGCCAGGACTTTCTCTCGCCGTGCATCGCCGAGGCTGACCTGATGCGTCGCGTCCTGCCGCCTGACGAGTTTGCGACGTGGCTGACTGCCTTTCTTCCCCGCATTCCCACAACCAATTCAGGTGAATGGCTGCCGATCGGCGTGGTCACCGACAAGACGGACGGCAAGCTGGCACACCTGGATGGTCTGAATCTCAGCCGGGCGTGGATGCTGGAAGGAATTGCCTCAGGGTTGCCCGCGCGCGATCCGCGCCGGGGGGCGCTGCTGGCGGCGGCCCGCACGCACGCCACCAGCGGTCTTGCATCCGTGACGGGTGAGCACTACGAAGGGGGTCACTGGTTAGGCAGCTTTGCGACCTATCTGACGACGAGGCGGGGCCTCGGGAAATGAAGACGCAGGACCTGAGAATGCAGAACCTAACGGTGGATTTACCCAATAGCGCGAAGCCTGAGTTCGCTGCGATGAGGCGAGTGGAACATGTGCCTTGGGGTGTATCTCAGTACGGACAGTGAACTCGACCTGGTACCCTGGAACGCCGATGCCCGGACGTTCAATACCAGTCACCTCACTGACTATGAGTCAGCGGTGCGCCGGCACCTGACGCGCCGCCATGTCTATTACCTGGGTGCGCATACCCACTGTGGCTGCGGGTTCATGCGGAACGGGGACAGCGAACCACAGGAAGTGGACGCCAGCCGCACGGCGCTAGGCGAGTTCGTGCAACGCGCGCGCGAACACGGACCGTGTGAACTGTTCGTGCACTGGGCGGATGATCCGGTGGGCGAGTTGACCGCCAAGCAGCATCGTAAGGCGTCAGAGCTCGTGTTCGATGAAGCGTGGATCGTCGAAGGAACCCTGACTCATATCACCGGCTGATGCTGATCCTCCTGCTGCAGCTTCAGGCGGCGTATTACGTCATCACCGGTCTCTGGCCTCTGATCAGTCTCCGTACGTTCGAGTGGGTTACGGGCCCGAAAGTCGATGACTGGCTCGTTCACATGGTTGGCTTGTTGGCCGCAACGATAGGTGTGACACTCTGGGTCGGGGCCCGGGTCAAGCGACCAGTCGCAGTTGTTGTCCTCCTCGCCGTGCTGAGCGCCATCAGCTTCGCATTCATTGATATCCGCTATGCTTTAGTCGGCCGGATATCAGCGATCTACCTCGCCGACGCGGTTGTCGAGGTGGCCTTGGCGCTGTCAGTTACGTGGGCGTGGCGACGGGAGATGTCCTGATGGCGACAAGCTGCACGGCTACCGCGGACAAACGACAACGCCTCAGGCCGTCAGGTGCTGGCGTTCGCGACCACTCCGCATTTCCTTCGATGAGAGCATTGGAGGGAAAGATGAGGAACTCAGGGCTGTCCCGGCACCGATCGCACAACCGGATCGTTAGGCTTGCGGTAGCGATCAGTGCACTTCCATGGCTGACCGCCACGGCCCAGCACGACGCGCATTCGCTCGGCACGGTCAACATGACCGTCAGCTGCTCGCCGGCAGCCCAGGCGGAGTTCAACCATGGCGTCGCGTTGTTGCACCACATGACCTATCCGCAAGCACGGGCCTCGTTCGAGCGTGTCGCATCGCTGGACCCGACGTGTGCGATGGCCCGTTGGGGCATTGCGATGTCGCTTTTTCAGCCGCTCTGGCCCACGCGGCCATCGCCCGCAGACGTGCAGCGCGGTTGGAAGGAAGCGCAAACCGGCCTTGCCCTCCAGTCTTCGGATCGCGAACGGAAATTCCTCGCGACTGTCGAGGCGTTTTACGCGGAGCCGGCGGGGACGGACTACTGGCTTCGCATCCGTCGTTGGCGTGAGGCGACCGCGAGCCTGCACGCGTCGCTGCCAGCCGACATTGAAGCGACTGCATTCTACGCCCTATCGTTGCTGGCGACCGCGCCAACCGACACAGGGACGGAAGCTGCTGCTGCACGAGCCGCTGATCTTCTGCTCGCCGTTCGGGCGCAGGTTGCGGATCATCCCGGTGCGAACCACTACCTCGTTCATTCCAGCGACGTCACCGGCCGGGAACGCGAATCGCTCGACATCACGCGCAAGTACGACGCGGTTGCGCCGCGGAACCCGCACGCGCTCCACATGCCCACGCACATCTACACGCGACTGGGCGAATGGCCCGCTGCGATCAACGGCAACATGCGTGCTGCCGAAGCTGCCCTCGAAATTCCAGCCGGCGACAAGGGGCAGTATGTCTGGGACGAGTTTCCCCACGCGATTGAATACGTCGTCTACGCCTACCTGCAGCGTGGGATGGATGACTCGGCGTTGACGCAGCTTCGTCGGCTCGAGTCAACGAAGCAACTGGAGCCGACGTTCAAGACGGCGTTCCACCTGGCGTCGTCTCGCGCTCGTTATGCGCTGGAACGGCGCGACTGGGCAGTGGCCATGCGCACGGTTCCGCGCGAGCCTGCTACACTCCCCTGGGACCGATTTCCCTGGGCAGAAGCCGTCGCAGTGTTCGCGCGTGGAATGGGCGGTGCGCGACACGGTGATGTCCGCATCGCCGCATCATCAAGCGAGCGGTTGACAACGCTGGATTCCGTCGCCCAAAAAGCCGGTGAAGGTCTCTTTGCCCGTAACATCCGCGTCCTGCGAATGGAACTGGACGCCTGGCGTGCGTATGGCGAGAAGAAAACCGACTCGGCCCTGGCCCTGTTGCAGGCGGCGGCGGATGTCGAATCATCCACACCGAAACATCCAGTTACGCCGGCGCCGACCATCCCAGCGACCGAATGGGCCGGCGACATGTTGCTCGACCTCGGGCGACCGTCTGACGCACTCGCACAGTACCAACAAACGTTGACGGCGTATCCGAACCGCTTCAACAGCCTGGCGGGGGCAGCGCGCGCAGCGCAGGCAGCAGGGCAGGCGGCGCTCGCGCGACAATACTACGAACAGCTGCTCTCGGTCGCCGGGGCCTCATCGAAGCGACCAGCCATTGCCGCCGCCCGATCGTTTCTCCCACGTTAGGCTCATGCCCTCCATGCATCCCTGTGCGCCGCGAAACGTCCACTTCCGTACGATCGTCCTCGCCAAGTCGCCTGCTCCGATCGACGCCTGTCTCGACCTTCTTCTTGACACGCCAGCTGTGATGGCGGGTTGAGGGCCGCATGGACTATCGCTACCTGATCATTGGTGGGGGCATGACGGCCGATGCCGCGGTGCGCGGCATTCGAGAGCTCGACTCGTCAGGCAGCATCGGTATCGTTGGCGCGGAGCAGGATCCTCCCTACGCGCGCCCACCCCTGTCCAAGGCGTTGTGGAAGGGTGAGCCGGTCGACAGCATCTGGAAACGCACCGAGCAGACCAGCGCCGAGCTCCACCTCGGCAGGACCGTGACGCGGCTGGACGCCGACCGCAAGACCGCGAAGGACGACAAGGGGACGTCGTACGGGTTCGAGAAGGTCCTTCTCGCCACGGGGGGTTCGCCGCGAAAGCTGCCGTTTGGCGGTGATAACATCATCTACTATCGCACGGCCCGCGACTACTATCGCGTGCGCGAATTAGCGGCGCAGAAGAAGAGCTTCGCCGTCATTGGCGGCGGATTCATCGGATCGGAAATCGCCGCCGCGCTGGCCATGAACGGGTGTCCCGTCACGATGATGTTTCCGGAGCCGGGAATTGGTGCGCGCGTCTTTCCTGCCGATCTCGCGGCCTTCCTGGTCGACTACTATCGAGAGAAAAACGTCGATGTGCGACCGGAGGACAGCGCCATAGACGTGGTGCGCCATGGGTCGCAGGTCGAGATCAGCACGAGAGGTGGTGCCCGCCTCACGGTCGATGCCGTCGTGGCGGGCATCGGCATAGCGCCTAACGTCGAACTGGCCACGGGTGCCGGTCTGCAACTGGACGACGGCATCGTGGTCGATGAGCGGCTGCGGGCGACGTATGACCACGTCTTTGCCGCCGGAGACGTCGCGCGGTTCCATAATCCCGCGCTCGGCGCGCGGATGCGCGTCGAACATGAGGACAATGCGGTCACGATGGGAAGTGCTGCCGGCCGATCCATGGCGGGCGACGAAACACCGTACACCCACCTGCCGTTCTTCTACTCAGACCTGTTCGACCTGGGTTATGAGGCCGTCGGGGACATGGATCCCCGGACCGAGATCGTGGCGGACTGGAAGGAGAAGTACCGCACGGGGGTCATTTACTACCTGACGGACGGGAAGGTGCGCGGGGTCCTGTTGTGGAATGTGTGGGGACAGGTCGATTCGGCGCGGCAGTTGATTGGAGAGTCGGAGCCTCTGCAGGCTTCGGACTTGAAAGGCATGATTTCGACTGGGTGATGCCTCGGCGAATTGCCGCATTCAGGTTCCTTACACAGCTTTCATGGCATGACTGAACGCCGTTATTCCGATGAAGAAGTCGACGCCATTTTCACCCGGGCGAGCGAAGTAGAGCAGGACGCGCCGCAGCGGTTGCAGTCGGCTGAAGGGCGAACGCTGGCTGAATTGCAGGCGATTGGTCGTGAGGCCGGGCTTTCACCTGAGGCGGTGGCACAGGCTGCCCGAGCGTTGGACCAGCCGGCGCAGCCAGTACCTTCGCGATTCCTCGGACTCCCGCTCGGTGTCGCGCGCACCGTGACCCTGGATCGCCGGCTGACCGATCAGGATTGGGAACGCCTGGTGGTGCAGTTGCGCGAAACGTTCAACGCACGCGGTGTCTTGCGGAATGAAGGGTCCTTCCGCTCCTGGTCGAACGGCAACCTGCAGGTGTTGCTCGAGCCTGATGGTGCCGGGCACCGGGTAAGATTCCGCACCATGAATGGCCAGTCGCGCGCGCTGATGCTCATGGGATTGGGAGTAGTCGGTGTCTCGCTCGCGACGACGATCGCCGGTCTGTTGACGCCCGGCGCTGAGGCTTTATCCCAATTCGGCAGCTTGACATTGATTGGCGTCGCTGCATTCGCCTATGGAGCGTTGCGGTTGCCGGGGTGGGCGAGGCTGCGGCAGCGTCAAATGCAGGGATTGGCTGAGCGGTTGTTGAGCGACAAGCAGCGCGAGACCTAACGCTCCGCCTCAGCCAACGCCTCGAACGGCGGATATCCGCGCAATGAGCGGAACTGGAGGCTGGTGTGCAGCGAGCTTCGATTCTGTCCCTCCACCAGGGACTGCTGGAGCAGCCTCAGGGCCGCTTCTCGTTCACCCATGGCGCCAAGGATTGCGGCGCGCCAGTGCGTGTGGAGCCCGAAGAGCCACTTCTGTTTCGCCGTGCCTAACGAATCAGCGATGGCCCGCGCCCGCGCCGAGTCGCCCTTGAGGGCCAGCACCAGGCCCAGGTGGCCGTGCGGGGCGACATCGGTGCCGCCACGGGTGGCCCAGCGCCGGAACACGGCTTCGGCGGAGTCAAGTTCGCCGAGCTGCAGAAATGCCCGCCCTTCCTGCGCGAGGCGGCCCGGCCCGGGATTGGCGTTAGGCTTGCTTCGGAACCAGCGCACAATACGGCGACTCATTTCGTGAGCAGTCGCGGTATCGCCGTGATGCGCATGGAATTCCAGCGCGCCCGCCGCTATGGCCGCGACGATCCCATCGCCTGCGTAGTTGGTGATTCCGCGGAGCAGCGTGTCGGTTAACGCCAGCGCCTCCTCTTTCCGTCCAAGCGCGCCGAGCGCGCGCAGGTCTCGAGCGGGTATGGTGGTACTGCTGGGGAACTGGCGGCGCCGACCACGCAGCATCGCCAGCTCCTCCTCGTGTCGTCCGAGACCATGATAGGCGTTGGCCAGGACCGTCACTTGTTGCCACCACCCGACCGCCACCATCGCCGAGTCGGAGGCGAGCAACGCATTCAGCGCCACCTGCGGCTTCAGGAGCGCGTTGGCGTGCAAGCCGATCAGGTAGAGAAACCCCGGGAGCGAGTCACGGGCCACGACATCCTGAGCGCTGGTCAACTGGCGCTCATCGCTACCGCTGAGATTCGCCTCGGCCCACGCGAACATCGCGTGTTCAAATGGTGTGAACCGATCCTTGAACCGTGCGACGCGCAGCGTCACCACCTCTGCGGAGTCCCACCGGTTGACGTTCGAGTGAACCACGGCGGCGTACAGGTACGCAGGAACCAGCATCGAGTCCAGCCCAATCGCGCGCTCGAAGTACGGCAACGCCTGGGCCTGACTCCTCGCAAAGAGCGCTTCACCCCTGAGATACTCCTGATACGCCGAGAACCGGGGAGCACGCATCAACCTGTTTCGACCAGTATCGGCGCCGACGGCGATTGCGCCCACGAGACGTTCACGCAACGACTCGATGGCCTGCATTGGGTCGGTCTTCGGCGCCGAAACAGGATCAAGCGACAGGATTTCCCGGTCAGTTTTCGCATCGATGACAGCCGCTTGCAGCCTGAGGGAGTCGCCTTGCGGATAAATCGTGCCCGTGATCACCACCGACGCGCGGGTCGCCCGTGCGAGCAGCGGCACGGGATTGGTACCGCGTGGCGCATCCGCCATCGCCGAGGTGACCGCCAACGTAGCGACGACCTCCACCGACTCGGCGCGCGCAATGCCTTGCGAGAGCCAATCGGCCGCCATGCGACCGACGACATCGAACTGCGGATCCCCGGTGAGATTCTCGAACGGCGCCACCGCGATCCGCCGCTCGGATATGTCGGGCGTGCGCAGCCGCGTGGACGCGTACCAGCCGCCCAGTGCCAGCACGAGTATGCCGGCGGCCAGCGCGATCAGTTTTCGAGACGCGCCGTTCCGGGCGGCGCCCGATGACGTGACGTGCGGTGTGGTGACGACGGACGCAGCGATGTGAGGCGCCGTTCCTCCGGACGGTGTCGTTAGCGCGTCGATCGCCTGAACGAGCTCCTGGGCGCTTTGGGGCCGATCCGCCGGAGACTTCGCCAGGCACTGCATAACGAGCGACGCGAGCGCAGGGGGAGTGGACCCGCGCAACCGTTCAACAGGCTCCGGCACCTCGGTGACGTGCGCGGCCAGCGTGGCCTGCGGGGAACGCCCCTGAAACGGCGTCCGCCCGGCAAGCAACTCATACGCCACCACACCGAACGCATACACGTCGGCACGCTGGTCCATGCGGGGATCGGCCATGCCCTGTTCGGGCGCCATGTAGGCCGGAGTGCCTAACGCAATTCCCAGGGATGTCAGGCCGGTACCGGTCGATTCTTCGGCGTCGACGATGGCCTTGGCCACGCCGAAGTCGGAGACCATCGCGGTGCCGCCGGAGAGCAGAATGTTTTCCGGCTTGATGTCCCGGTGGACCACCCCGCGCGTGTGCGCATAGGCGAGCGCACTGGCAACCTCGCGCAGGACCCGGAGCACGTCGGAAACGGGGAGCTCGCCGGACCGCCTGAGCTTCATCCGCAGCGATTCACCTTCCACAAACGGCATTGCGAACCACGGAAGTCCATTGACTTCCCCGGCGCTCAACAGCGGCACGATATGGGGATGCTGAAGCTTCGCGGCGAGCCTGATTTCGCGTGTAAACCGCTCGGTGGAGACACCTTCGGCGAGTTGGGGAGGCAGCACCTTGATGACGACCTGCCGGCCCAATGAAGACTCGGTCGCGAGGAAAACCCGGGACATGCCGCCGCCGCCCAGTTCGCGTTCGAACGTGTATGTGCCTGCGAGCGCCGAGCGCAGTCGCACCTCCCAGGCACTTTCTGGCACGCAGAGACCTCCTGAAGTGAAATCGGCGGCGGCTGAGGCTGTCTGCCAGCAAAATGCTGGGTGGCGGTGGGCCGAGCAACAGGACTCTCACAGTGCAGGGCGAACGAATGCAGGACCTCGACACGGCGACCCAGCGGGTGTCCTGCGCTAATTGTCGTCCGGAACTCCGGGAAGTGGTCCGGTCCGATCGGTTCGGACGACTTTCACCTCCGACACCCCCACCTTCGGCTCGTAATCCATCGCGATCCCGGCGGTGCGGCCGGGATCCTCGCCAAACAGACCAATCGACGAGGACATCCCTATGAAGCGCAGCAGAATGATTCCAGCGGCGGTGGCAATTGCCATCGCTTTGATCCAGACACCAGCCGACGCCCAGACCAGCCGTCCGCATCTTCACATCAACGGAAGGTGGGACGAATGCTCAATCCAGCTCGATCCATCTCTGACGCAGTCCGCCTGGAAGCAGTTCACCCAGGAGGCCGGACTCGTCGCGTATTTCCGCCCTTTGATGGACGCGAAACCAATGGGGAAAGGGAATTTCGAGTTTTCCCTGGTCCAGTGGGAGACCGCCATCGATGATCACGACGCCGCCTGGAACGACACGTTTGTCCATCCCGATTCAACGCATTGGCTCTTCGAAGGTCGGGGACTGAAGTTCCCGGGACTCATGGTCAGGGCAGGTGTGAGCAACAAGACCGACGTCGGCGTCTACTTGACCAAAAACCCCAATGCGAACTACGGGTTCTTCGGCGCCCAGGTGCAACAGAACTTCCTGGACAGGAACAACTGGGCAGCATCCGGAAGGTTGAGCTTTACATCCCTGTACGGTCCGGAAGATGTGGACTTGGCCGTCCTCGGTTGGGACCTGGTTGCAAGCCGGGAAATCGCGCTCAATAACTGGGCGGCGCTGTCACCGTACGCCGGCGTGTCGAGCTACTTCTCGATGTCACACGAAAAAACGAACGCGGTGAATCTCGACAATGAATACGTAGGAGGCTCGCAAGCCATGGTCGGCGCGGTGCTCCAGGTGTCAGGCGTGCGATTGGCCGCGGAGTACAACGCAGCGAGAGTGAACTCGGTCTCGTTCAAGCTGGGGTTTGGGAAGTAAGGCAACGGCGCAAGACAGGAAAACGCAAAGCAGATAAGCGCACGGCACCAGAGCGCAGGGCAGCAGGGCGCAGGGGCCGGATGGCGCAGGGAGAGGGGCGCGGGGCTCTCAGTTCGAGGCCCTGCGCCTTTTCGGCCTTCTCGCCCATGTGCAGTATCTTCCTGCCATGGCCAGTCTCACACTCGACTGGATGCAACTCGCGGCGGTGGTGGGGGCCCTGCAGGGACTTCTGCTCACCGGAGTGATCGTCGCGCAAAAGAACAACCGCACCGCCAATCGCCTGCTAGCGGCGCTCATGGCGGCGTTTACGATCTACCTCGCGTCCGAGGTCTATTACACGACGGGACTGTTCCGCGCGTTTCCGCATTTCTTCGGCATCTCGTACCAGATGCCGTGGGTGTATGGCCCGCTCGTGTACCTCTACGCTGTCGCCGCGAGCGACCGCTCCTGGCGGTTCGAGCGGAAGGCGCTGATCCATTTTCTCCCGGTGGCAATCAACGTGCTCGCCATGTTGCCCTACTATTTCATGAGCGGCGCAGACAAGGTGGCATTTCTCGACCGGTGGATTGCCGGCGCAACACCGGTGCAGTTCGCGATCCTCGATCCCTTCAAGTACGTCTCCGGCATCGCCTACTCGGTCGCCACAGTGCTGTACCTCAGACGCCACCGCCTTCGCGTCCAGCACAGCTACTCCAACACCCAGCGCGTCAACCTGCGCTGGCTACTCGGCCTAACGATTGCCGCGTTCGGCATCTGGATCCTGGCGACGACGATGAGAATCAGCGGGGTCCGCAGCCGCGTCCGTGACGAGCACATCTCGCTTGCCATGGCGGCGCTGGTCTACGCGATTGGCTACAGGGGGCTGCGACAACCGGAAGTGTTCCGGTACGAGACCGCCGAGTATCCGGTGATGAAGCGGCCGGAACTCGTTCCCACGTCCCCGCCTGACGAACAGGGAGCGGACGATGAGCCGGAGCTCTCTGCGGCGCCGCGGTATGAGCGGTCGGGACTCAGCGATATCGAGGCAAGGAATCTCAAGACGTCGTTGCTGGCGCTGATGGATGCGGAGAAGCCATGGCGCGACAGCGAGCTGACCCTCGCGACGCTCGCGGAGCGATTGAACAGCACGCCGCACAAGCTGTCCGAGGTACTGAACGCGGAGATCGGCGAGACGTTCTACGACTTCGTGAACGGGTACCGTGTGCGCGAAGTACAACGTCGGATCAAGGCGGGTGATGCCCGCGCCCTGAAGATGCTGGCCCTGGCTCTCGACGCAGGCTTTGCCTCGAAGTCGACGTTCAATCAGGCCTTCAAGAAGCACACAAGCCAGACGCCGTCGGGATTTCGCGAGGCGGTGGGGGCTTGATTGAAGGGCAACGAGCGCAGGACCTGAGAGCGTAGGTCCTGCGCCTTTCGCTCTTCTTCACTCCCCCTTCAAGGCAACCGTTGGACTAACTCTTCCTGCCCTCAGCGCCGGCCCATAGCCGGCCACTAACGCCAGTGTGAGTAGGCCGATTCCGCAGATCACGTAGGTGACGGGATCGAGGGCGCTGATCCCGAACAGTTGCGATTCGGTCCACTTCGCAACGCCAAATGCTCCCCAGACTCCGAGAACGAGGCCGGTTACCGCGAGCTTCAGCCCCTTCGCGACTACATGGCGCGACACGTCGCGCGCTGTAGCCCCCAGTGCCAGGCGCACGCCGAAAGAGCGCGTCTCGAGCGAGACGGTGTAGGCGATGACACCGTAGAGTCCTACCGTCGCCAGGACGACGGCCAGGATGGCGAACGCGCCGATCATCAGCGCGGTGAACGCGGGGGCACGAAGCGACAGCGCCATGCGCTCGTCGAGGGGCAGGAGGCTGCCTAACGGCATCGTCGGATCGAGCTGTCGCATCGCGGCGCGAACCGGTGCCGCAAGGCGCAATGGATCGCCTGAGGTGCGAACCACCAGCCAGCGTGGTCCCCAGGACCACACCTCGAGGCCCTGCGGGTAGTGCACGTACACAGCGCTTTCAGGTTCGTCCCGCGGACTGGTGTACTTCACGTCTTTCACGACGCCAATGACGGTCCACCGGGGCCACGAGCCTTCTGAAGGGAGTCGCTCAGGTTCCGTGAACGCCTCGGGACGATGCAGTGAAATCGGTTGCCCGATGGGATTGTCTGTCCCGAAAAAGCGACGGGCGACGCTCTCGTTGATGATGGCCACGCCGGGCGCGGTACCACGATCCGATTCGGCGAACCACCTTCCACGAACCAGCGTCGCGCCGATTGCCTGCAGTGAAGCGGCGCTCTCCATTCGACCGACGACGCTCCCGACTTCTGCCAGGGACGCGGGCATCTTTCCTTCGACCCAGAACGACTTCGACTCGCCGCCGCCGGACAGCGGCAGGTTGGATGCAACACCGACGGCAGCGATCCCAGGAATGTCGCGAACGCTGCGGAGCGCGTCGTCAAAGAATCGCGTATGAGTCGCCCCGTCCAGCGTCCGGGCGCGGGGCAACGGTAATGCGAGGGAGAGGACCGATTCCGCGCCGCGCACCCCAGTACTCTCGTGCTGCAGTCGCGTCAGGCTGCGTACAAAGAGGCCTGACAGCACGAGCAACACCATGCTGACGGCAACCTGGGCGACGACGAGCCCGTCACGCAGCCTTGCCCCACGCTTCCCCCCGGCAACGCCTCGGCTTCCCTCGCGCAGCGCGTCAGCGTTTCCGCGTGATGCCGCGCGCGAAAGTCGGAGCGCCGGCAACAACCCGGACACGATTCCACTCGCCAGCATAACGAGCATCGACAGTGCCGCCACGGACCAGTCAATGCGGAGCCCACCTTCACCGATTCGCGGAAGGTTGGACGGGAGGTACGGGGCAGCGCTCCGCAGTGCTACCAGGGCCAGCACGATTCCGGCGACTCCACCGGCAACGGATAACACGACGCTTTCAGTAATCATCTGCTGGACGAGGCGGCGCGCTGAAGCGCCAAGCGCTGCGCGGACCGCCATCTCGCGGAACCGCGCCGCGCCGCGAACCAGCATGAGGTTCGCCACGTTCGCACACGCGAGCACGAGGAGAAGCCCGACGGCGCCGAGCAGGAGGCGCAAGGTTGGACGTACATCGCCCAGTACGACGTCCTCCAGCGACTCGAGGGCAATCGACGTCCCCTGGTTTCCCGGGTGCGACGTCGTTATGCGGTCGGCAAGCGTCTTCGCTTCGGCGCGGGCGGCAGTGAGCGTAACCCCTGGGCGCAGGCGTCCCAGTGCGAAGACGAAGTGGCTGTTACGGGAATTCCGGTTGTCATTTGGCGCAAAGCTCAACGGCATGAACAGCGACGGTGGGTTTGCGCCGAACCAGGTGCCCTGGGAGGCCACGCCGATAATCTCGACGGGCGCATCGTCGACCGAGATCGTCCGACCGATTACGCTGCGATCGCCATTGAAGTCGTTCTGCCATGACTTATAACTCAGCACTGCCACGCCATGACGACCCCAATCCTCCTCGTCAGGTGAATAGAATCGTCCCAGCGCCGGCCGGACGCCAAGTACGGGGAAAAACGTGTGGGTCGTGGATACAATGCTGACGGTGACTGGCTCGGATGCCGTCGTGATCCGCGCGCCGGCACGCACGTAAGCAGCCAGCGGTTCGAAGGACTGGAGCGCGTTCTGCCAGTCACGGAAATCGTGTGGAGTTGTTGGACCGGAGCCACCCTGTCGGAATGCCTTGTAGACCATGGTGAGCTTCGACGCATCGCGATACGATCGCGACCAGTCGAGCCAGACGGCATCCACGAGCGTGAGCATGGTCGTCGTCGCGCCCAGTCCGAGAGCCAGCGTCGCGACCGCGGTGAAGGTAAAGAGGCGGTGTTTCAGCAGCCCACGCAGCGCATAACGAAAGTCGCGCATCGAGATCTCCAGTGAGTCCTCGAGGTCGGACACTGGCGCGACACGGTTGGTTTTGAAGATCGAGAACCGCTGGACCAACCACCGCTGGACCTGGTCGGCGCAGGACCTTGGCCAGCGCAGAACCTCCATGTCGATTTCCGGCTTCGCCATTCGACGTGTAATTGAAGGCGATCACCCGGATCTGAACCGTTCGGAATAGCTAGCGTGTAAGGCCATGACTGCCAACATCTTCACGACGACATCGGAGAAACGACATGAAGTACCTCATGCTCATCAAGCATTCCGAGAGCTACCGCGCTGAGCCCATTCCCCAGGGCTTGATCGATGCAATGGACCAATTCATCTCGAAGAGCTTCGAGAGCGGCGTGCTGAAGGACACCGCCGGCCTCCGGCCGACCAGTGAGGGTTTTGCAGTGCGCCTGAAGAAGGGAACCCTCAACGTCACCGATGGTCCGTTCACCGAGGCGAAGGAAGTCATCGGTGGGTTCGCGGTCATTGAGGCGACGTCGAGCGACGAGGCTCGCAGAATGGCGCAGGAATTCATGAACCTGCACCGGGTGCACTGGCCGTCGTTTGAGGGAGAGTGTGAGGTACGGCGGTTTGACGGACCTTGAGACCTGACGGCGCAGGACCTGAGACTCAGGACCGAGGTCCTGCGTCGTTAGGTCCTGCGCGTTTGCGCCTCTGCTTTCTGCCCTAAATCTCCAGCAACCGATCGAAAAATGTCCGATACCGCCTGAACGCCACGCGCAAATCTTCCGTCGAGACGTCGCCCCCGCGATCCCAGTCGCGCTCGAGGTCCGCGCGCGCGTCGGCAAATGCTTCAGCGAGCCGCCGGATCGCGTCGGCCACCAGTGCGTCCGCCTGTTCCACCGCGCGCCGCGGCTGGTCCACGAAACTGGCCTGGATGTCTGCCCAACGGGGACGCAACTCGTCGACCGTGTCGTCAGGCAGCAGCCTGAGGCTCTCGTAGTCGTCGGCGCGCGTCTCCTTCGCGTGAAGGTCAACTTCACGATCGAGGCGACGTCCACGCTCGTCGATTTCCCTTACCCGCGCATTGGCCGCGTCGGCGATATCGGCCGTTGTCGGTCGCGCTTCGCGGTCGTCAAGATGGTCGCTCACGGTCGGACCTCCCGGTCGATGCGACGCAACCGATCACCGTCGCGTTGTTCGATCGCCACGTCTCGCTCCACCGGTCGACTGACCACGCGCTCGACCTGTGCATCGGTGTCGACGAGCAGGTCTTCGAACAGCTCGCGATACAGCACCATCGCCTGGCGAAGATCCTCGGTGCTTGCCGCGCCCCGACGATGCCGGCCCGCAATGTCTCGCGCCATCCGGTAATTCTCGACGACGCGCGGGTGATCTACGGAAAGGTCCGCCACCTGCCGGTCAAAATCTTCGGTCACAGGATACCCACGAGCCCGGAGCACGTCCTCGACGAGGTCGTTTCCACGAACTACTGCGCCCCGGGGGTCATCCACGAACTGTTCCTGCACGTGACGCCAATCGGCCAGGTACCGCTCGCGCTCGGCGGCGGACAACGGCCTGATGTCCAGCTCGCGGACGCGCACCTCGCGCCTAACAAGCTCGGCTTCGCCGCGGCGGCGGCCAAGCTCACTGACGGCGCGATCGTATTCGCCAGCATAACGTGTCCTGAGCGCGCGCGTACGCTGCTGCTGCCAGAGGAGCCAGCCGATGACGACGGCGACAACGACGATTAGTCCGATAACGAGGGGTTCCATTGCCACATCTCCCGCGTCGTGGTTTCAAGCGCGGTACCCTTCTCGGCAGATGCTGTTTCCGGGCCGGCGGTCGACCTCGTTTCGAAGCAATCTCGTGATTTCGTCAGTCGTCGACGCCACCGCGCACCTTGGACCCGCTCAGGTCTCGGACCTCGCTTCCACTCAAGGGCGAGGAGCTCTCGATACGAACTCGTTATGGTACGTATCGATTGACAGAGTCATGTCGATGCGATCCAGGCCAGGCCCCCAGCCGTTTTCATGTATCGAGGTTTCGACTGCGCCGAGTTTCTCGAAGAAAGGTGCAGATTTCTGGCTGGCGGCGATCGAGATGCTCGACATTCCTCCTTTGCGGGCGGAGTCGACGACATACTCCATGATTGCGGAGCCGATGCCACGCCCCTGAGCGTCAGGGTGAATCATGATCCACCGCAACGCCGATTGCGCCGGATCGAGTCCAAAGGCACCAACGAGGTGTCCGGCGACCACAGATAGCCGGTACCAATCAGGCGAGGGATCGAGGAAGCCACGATAGTCGGCCCGCTCGTTAGGAGCGAAGAACTCCGGACAGTTGGCATCGAACAAGGCGAGGCATGCGTCGTAATCGCCCGGCTCGTACTTTTGGAAGACGACCGGATCAGATGTCCTCACGGCGACGGGAGTCTGTTCGATGAATACACCGTTTCAGCCTGTGACATGAAGCAATTTATCGCCCACGTGGCCCTCGTCGTACGGGACTACGACGAGGCCATCGCGTTTTACACGAAGAAACTTGGTTTCACTCTGGTCGAGGACACTTACCAACCGGCCCAGGACAAACGGTGGGTGGTCGTGGCGCCGCCGGGCTCCACGGGGACCAGCCTGTTGCTCGCTCGCGCGTCACAACCCGAGCAGGAACCGTTCATTGGCAATCAGGCTGGTGGCCGAGTGTTCCTTTTTCTTGCGACCGATGACCTTCAAGGCGACTACCAACGGATGGTGGCAAATGGGATAACGTTCATCCGCGCTCCAAAGGTGGAGTTGTACGGAACGGTCGCGGTGTTCAGTGACCTGTACGGGAACCTCTGGGACCTCATCGAATTCAGCCGGGAGTCATAGTGGCTGGCCCGGGCGTCTTGATTCGACCGCCTGACGAGAGCGAGATCGAGCAGCTCGCGAAGATATGGCACGACGGCTGGCATGAAGCACACGCCCATCTCATGCCGCCGGGCCTGACGAGTGCACGCAACCTCGCGAATTTCGCGGAGCGGCTGCCGCCATTGTTCCCTGATACGCGTGTCGCCGGGTCCCGCGGCGCGCCATTCGGATTCTGCATCCTGAAGGGGGACGAGCTCTACCAGCTC
>DASRPK010000157.1:0-2268 GCA_035646395.1 Gemmatimonadaceae bacterium
ATCGAAGGGCCAACCACCCGCGCGCCGGAGGGTCTCCTCAGGCTCTCGATTGGATTGGAAAATGCCGAGGATCTCATCGAGGACCTGGCGCAGGCACTCGCGTGAGCCGGGACGTCACAGCAGGGAACGGTGCCCTCTGAATCGGGTACACGGCCCGGCGACGGCCCTCGTTCGACTTTCCGCTGCCGATCGTCCTTCTACTGGCGCCCCGTACGGGCGCTCTGACCTATCGAGTGTCAGCTGTCATCAGGCAGCTCTAGTCATAAACCACGTCGTCTGAGGAGACCTCGTGAAGCGATTCATTTTGGTAGCGGCGCTCTTCGCGTTCGCTGCATGCAAGGATTCCCCGACGGGACCGTCCACGAATCCGCCGGCGGAAATGACCATTACGTCTCCGCAGACGGTTCTGGTTGTGGGGGCCACGATCACGTTAGAGGCGACGGTCTACGATCAGGATGGGAGGAGAATCACGAATGCCCCCATCACCTGGCGGAGTTTGACACCGTCGGTGGCTACCGTGTCGGCGTCGGGAGTCGTGACGGGCCTCTCGACTGGTCAGGCGACGATTGAAGCCGAATCGTCAGGCAAGACTGCTTCAATTACGCTCCAGGTCGAACCTGATCCCTGCACGACTCCTATTTCCCTGTCCGCGGGGCAGGCGCGCCTGCTGTCCGGTCCTCAGGCCGTCGCCTGCATCAAGCTCGCAGCAACTACGTCATCGTCGGACTACTTGTTCATTACGGCGAACGCAGAGCAGGATCAGGACGAGACCGCGTTCTACTCCGTGGTGCTTACCGGAGGCGTGGCCGCGACGGTCGAGGCGCTCCGTTCGATGACGATGGATCCCGTCGCCTACCTGGAAATGCAGGGGATTCAGCAAGTCGACCTCATCGAGGATCGCCTTCGCGCCCAGGGCGAGGCGCTGTTCCGAAAGGTCCGCCCCGCACTCCGCGATGCCGCCCTCGAGGGACCGCGCGCTTCACTGTCGGTGGACGCCGCGATCGCGGCCGAAGGCGACACGATTACGCTCCGCGTGCCCGACATCAGCTCATCGAATCTGTGCACCATTGGGTACAAGGAGATCCGTGCGGCGATCAAGAAGACGACCGCGCACGCTACGATCGCGCTGGACGTTGCATCGCCTACGCCCGGCTTTTCGGCTAACGACTTCAATGAGATCGCTGCCGAGTTCGAGTCATTGGTCTATCCGACCGACACGTTGTACTTCGGCCGGGAATCGGATCGCAACTCCGACGGACGCGTCACAATTCTCTACACACCTGAAGTCAACCGGGCCACGGCGTCCGGGTCGGCTGGATTCGTCGCCGGCTTTTTCTGGCCGGGAGATCTGGTCAAGAAGACTGAGTACGCGGAGCTGGGCCTGCAGTGCCCGCAGACGAACGAGCAGGAGATCTTCTACATGCTCGTGCCCGATCCATCGGGAACGATCAACGGCAACCCACGCTCGGTCGCGACGGTGCGCCAGAATACACGCGGCACCATCGCGCACGAGTTCCAGCACATGATCAACCAGGGCCGCCGGCTGCTGAATCCCGCGGTCGACAGCGCGGAAACCACGTGGCTCAACGAGGCGCTGTCGCACCTCGCTGAGGAACTCGTCGGTCGCGCGAAGCTCGGCGCCGGCGATTTTCAGCGCCTCACGTACTCCGATGTAAGCGCCGGCTCGTTCGACGATTATCAGGCGTTCTTCCGCCAGAACCTGCTGCGGTATCGGTCCTGGATGCAGCGGCCGGATACGTCGTCGCCGACGTCGAATTCCGCCGGCCGCCAGCTGGCGCCTCGTGGAGCGGCCTGGATGCTGCTTCGTTATGCATCCGATTTCCACAGCGGCAATAACTTGAAGTCCTACCTGCGCCGCATCGTCGGCGGCCCGGATATCGGGTTGCGTAACCTCTTGCAGCATTCGGGAGGCGCGCAATTCGACGACCTCCTCAACGGGTGGCTCACCAGCCAGTTCACGGATGGGCTGAACATCCCGAACCTGCCGGCTCGCTACCAGATGCGCAGCTGGGCCGTCCGTGACGCGATGGCCGGCGCAAATAACGGCAACTTCCCGCTGCTCGTGACTCCATTGCCGAACACCATCGAGACGAAATCGATCTCGGGGTCGGGGAATTACTTCCGCCTGACGAGAGTCGGGCCTTCGCCGGAAGCCACGTTCCGCATGCAGGCGCAGAGCGGGTCGACGGTTGGGTTCGAGGGGGCGCGTGTTTACGTGTTGAGAATTAGTTAATGGGGAAGCAGGAA
>DASRPK010000158.1:0-11354 GCA_035646395.1 Gemmatimonadaceae bacterium
CTAACGGCGTGCCCTAACGGCGTGCCCTAACGGCGTGCCCTAACGGCGTGCCCTAACGGCGTGCCCTAACGGCGTGCCCTAACGGCGTGCCCTAACGGCGTGCCCTAACGGCGTGCGTTATTAGAGGACGCTTCTAGAGGACGCCTTTAGAGGACGCTTTTAGGGGACGGTTTTAGGAGACGCTCTTAGGGGACGCCTTTAGAGGCCGCCCTCCAGACCGCCTTTAGTCCGCAGATCATTCTGACCTCAATGCTTCTGTGGGCTGAACGCGCAGTCCACGCCGCGCCGGGCCCGCCGCCGCGACCAGGCCCACCAGCAGCATGAATGCAGCCGTCGCGGGCACCAGCAGCAGGCCGATCCCGTTCATCAGCTCACCACCCGCCAACCGGTCGAGTAACATCGCCGTCAGCAGTCCAATCCCCACGCCTAACGCGAGCTGACGCGCGGCGCGGAGCAGGACACTTCCCAGGATACGGCGCGCGGAAGCCCCCAGTGCCGTACGGATCCCGATTTCGCGCCGACGCTGGTTTACCGTGAACGACACCAGGGCGTGGATTCCGGCCGACGAGAGCAGCAGCACGCTCCCGCTGATCAGCGCGACGAATAGCGCCAGCCGCGCTCCGCTACGGGCGTAATCACGATACTTCGCATCGAGCGAGCGCACGCTGGAAAGCTGCAACATCGGGTCGACCGACATCGCGATCTGGCGCAACACGGGCGCAAACGTTTCCGGGCGCTGCCCGCGAAGACGAATCGTGAGCGTGGCGCCATCCCACTCCCCGGGCACCGTCAGGTGATACATCGTCCGCGTGCTCGGCGCACCGGAAGACCTGACTCCCGCGGGAAACTCCTCGACGACACCAATGATGGTGTGCCACGGCATGGTTTCGTCGCCATAGGCGCGATAGCGAACACGGCGGCCAATCGCATCGCCACCACCCAGAACCTCGGTCACGAAGCTCGAGTTTACGATCACCGGCCGATCGGCCATGGAAAGCGCTCCGTCGTTAGGTGCAAAACGACGGCCGGCCAGCACGCGCACGTCGAAGAGGCCGAAGTAGCTCGTGTCGACCCACTGCGTGCGGGTGGACAGCGCCGGCGCATCCACGCCTTCCACTTCGACCGGATCACGGCCGCCCGTCCACGGCGCGCTGCTCGTTATCGTCGCACCGACCACCCCTGACTCGTTCGCAAGGCGCGCCAGCAGAGTCGTTATAGTAACTCGAGCGCTGTCGGCGGCGGCGCGCGCATCGCTCTCGCTCGCGTTCACCTGGGATTCCCGCGCGACGAAGAAATTCGCGGAGAGGTATTCCCCCTGCGCGAATCCCTGAGGTTGCAGTGCCATCCGGACGGTCTGTCCGCCCTTCAGCATTGCCGGTGGCAGAATGGCGACCGTGATCCCCACCTGGGCGACGATGAGCGTCGTCCACGTCGCACCGAGCTTTGCCTTCGCGCCGCTGCCCAGGCTTCCCATCGCGAAACGGAGTTGCGAGCCGGTGGCGCGCATCGCCGGCACAATACCAACAATGACGGCGCCGAGCACGGCAAGCAGCAGGGCGTAGAGTACCGTACCTAACGACAGCCCGGAGTCGATCCAGAAGGGGGCATCACCGGCGTCGCGCATGAACTGGTCGAGCATATTCAGCCCGACGGCGACCATTCCGAGGCCTGCAACAGCCGCGAGTCCCGAAAGGACAAACGCCTCGGCGAACAGCTGCGTGACGATGCGGCCGCGCGTCGCCCCGAGCGCTGTGCGCACGGCGATCTCTTCAGAACGCGTGACGGTCCGCGCATACACCAGCACCGCCACGTTCATGGCCACAACCACGAGGAGAAACGCGATCAGGAATCGCAGGAACGCGTACATCGTTGACTCCTTCTCGGCCTCGGCGTTGATGAAAACGTCCGTGTAGTCAACGATGCGCGAATCGAGATGGGCCAGCTCTTTCGGACCTTCAGCAGTAAGGCGACTGGCGATCATCTGCAGTTCTGCCTGCGCCGATGCCTTGGAAGCGTCAGGTGCCAGCCGGCCGAACACGTCGAGGTTGGGGCCCATCCCCGGTACGATCGGCGTGCGCGGGTCAATGCGGAGCGGAATCCAGTATTGATGGCTGACCGGAAAGGCAAATCCCTGCGGCATGACGCCGACGATGGTGTGCGGGGCGCGTCCGATGTGGATTTCGCGCCCAATGACCGAAGGGTCACCGCCGAAACGCGCTTGCCAGACGTCGTGTCCGATCACGATCACGTGCGAAGCGCCGAACCGTTCGTCCTCGTCGAGAAGCGTGCGGCCAAGGAGTGGACCAACCCGCGCGACGCGGAAACCTGATGCCGTCATCTCGGCGATTATGATCGACTCGCCAACGCCGGCGTCCGCGGCAAGGTTGCGCGTCACCGTGCGGAATGCGCCGAGGTCCTGGACCTGCTTCAGTTCGCGCCGCCACACCGTGAAGTCGTACAGCAGTTGTTCGTTTTCTACCCGGCGGAGTGCGTCGAACTTGCCGACTGCAACGATGCGGTCCCCTTCGGGCAGGGGAATGTCGGGAAAGAAGTACGAGTTGAAGAGCGCATAGGCCCCGGCGGAGAGCGCAACACCAACCGCCATACCGAACCCGCCAACGAGGGCCAGGCCGGGCGATTTGGCCAGCATGCGCACGCCCAGCGTCAGATCGAGCCGTGACGGTAGAGCGTCGCCTGTGGCGAGGCTGCGCATAACGCGCATGAATCGGTCCGGAGCAAATCGCATAGTCAATGAAAGGACTTCGAGCCAGTACCAGATCGAGGTCGCCACACGCGGCGAATGCTGCCGGCGGCCGACGTAGAGTTCATGCAAGTCGCCTTCGACCGCGTCGCGCGACTCGCTGGGAACAGCGAGGCGGAGCAGCGCTCGCGCGAAGCGCGGAGGCGTGAGCGCCGCCGTCACTTCACCCTCAGGGATGCCGGATCCAGCCCACGCCACATACGCTCGGCTGCGCGACGCGCATCACGCAGTGCCTTGACTCCTTCGGCCTCGAGCTTCGCATAGCGCCGGCCCTTGCCGCCTCGTTCGGCGATGGGCTCGCTCATCCAGGATGAGACGAACCCTTTTTCCTCGAGCCTTCGTAAGGTGATGTAGACGGCGGCACGGGCAACACTCCGTCCGGTTCGCCGTTCAATCTCCTCGACGATGGGGATGCCATAGGCATCCTTCTGCAAGTGAGCGATGGCGAGGAGCACGAGCTGCTCGAACTCGCCGAGTCCTCGAGCGGTCATATGATAAAGAATATATTGTTATCATTATACGGCAAGAGCGCGTTGCCACCGTGAGGCGGGACCGAGTGTGAGCTTTACGTCGTTCTTCACCGAGACGCTTAAGCTCCCGGTCGCCTTCCCGTTCGCTGTTCGCTGAGGTTTTACCAGCGGCGGCGTCGGCTTCGGCAATGTCAACGTCGAAGTGATCAGGTTCCCGGGCGGGACCGACGGACCCGTGGCTCGCCTGGTCGGATTCGCGTTCACGCCTTGGCGCCTCCGCGAGAGCCTGGAGGAGCTGGACCGACGAGACGGCAGCGTCGACGACTACATCGCCTGCGAGCGAATCCGCATCAAGAGGCCGACTGCCGTGCGTGTCTACCTGTCCGCCGAAGACCGAAGCAGAAAGCGCTGCTGTCCAGGGTCGCTAAGTACAGGATGGGCTAGTTCTGCCCCTGACGTCCGACAGCTTGATCTCGGCACGTCCGTGCTCGAGAAGCCTGTCGCTTGTTCAATCGCCGAGTTCAAGGCAAGTTACAAGTAGACGTGCGCGGAACGTTAGGCGCTCCGAAACAGCATAGTGCCGATCAGCACTGCCAACGAAAGACTCCAGCGCGCCCGCGGCCTGCGAGCCCGGCTTCATCCGCAAGGACCGGCACGAACCCGCCACATGACAGCTGGTCCACCAGTGTCGCCGCGACGTGCGGGACGTTCAAGGCGACGACGATCGGGGCACTACGACTCCGGCAGCGGTCAGGCGTCGTGGAACCTCGCGGCATTGCATTTGTTCACTGTGTATCACACTCTCTGGGGATCCATGACCGCTCTCGATCGCGCGCGCTGGCTTTCCCTCGAACCACTCCTCGATCAGGCTTTGGAGCTTTCCGTGGAGGAGCAGGAGCAGTGGCTCGCTACGCTCGATACCACCGCGCCTGACGACGCACGCGACCTGCGGCACTTCTTGGCGCTCGATCGCGCTGCCGAAGTGGAGCGATTCCTCACGCACGATGTCCCTACTGCTTCGCTCGCCGGCCGCACGGTGGGCGCCTATACTCTCGTGCGCCCCCTCGGTCACGGCGGGATGGGATCCGTGTGGCTCGCCAAGCGAACCGATGGACGATTCGAGGGGCAGGCGGCAGTCAAGCTGTTGAATCTTGGCCTGATGAGTCCCCGCGGGCAGGAGCGCTTTCGCCGCGAAGGGTCAATCCTCGCACGCCTCAACCGACCTGGCATCGCACGCCTGCTCGATGCGGGCATCAGCGCCGGTGGCCAGCCCTATCTCGTCCTCGAATACGTCGACGGCCTTCGCATCGACGCGTACGCTCACAGGAGCGCACGCTCGGTGGAAGAGAAGGTCCGCCTCATCCTGCAGGTGCTCGACGCGCTATCGCATGCCCATGCCAACCTCATCGTCCATCGCGACCTCAAACCCTCCAACGTATTGGTGACGGCCGACGGCACGGTGAAGCTGCTTGACTTCGGGATCGCCAAGCTTCTCGACGATCAGCCGGGTGAGCCTGAGGCATTGACCGCCGACGCCACCGGCGCGATGACGCCCGCCTTTGCGGCGCCCGAGCAACTCACGGGTGAGCAGGTCACGACGACGACCGATGTGTACGCGACGGGGGCGCTGCTCTACCTCCTCCTCGCCGGACGGCACCCCACTGGTGCGGACACGCTTTCGCCATCCGAGGCACTGCGGGCCGTGCTCGAGGTGGAGCCCGCCCCACTGGGACTCGGAGAACTCGACGTCGTCATCGGCAAGTCGCTTCGCAAGGTGCCTGGCGAGCGTTACGCCAGCGCTGCCGCCTTTGCCGACGACTTATCGCGCTTCCTGCGACATGAACCGGTGAGCGCGCATCGCCTCTCCCTCGGCTATCGGGCCCGAAAGTTCGTGCGGCGCAATCCTGTCGCGGTGAGCCTGGGGGCGCTCGTCGCCATCTCGTTGCTCGGTGCGACCTCCTTCTCGCGTGCGATGGCACGTCAAGCCTCCCGAGAGCGGGATTCGGCGGTGCGGAGCGCCGAGAAGGCCAGCGCGATGATCCACCTGCAAGGCGTGCTGGCCGGAGACACGCGAGGTCCGTTGGGGCGCGAACTCACGGCGACGGAACGCATTCGTGAGGCGGAGCGCGTACTGACTGGCCTTTACGGCACACAGCCGTGGCTCGTGGCCGAAGTCCTCATGGATCTGTCGGGTCGCCTCTACGAGCGGGGTGATCGTGTCGATCAACGCGCGATGCTCGCGCGCGCCCGGGACATCGCCAGGGACGCCGGCCTGTCCGGGCCGGCCACGCTCGCACGCTGCAAGCGCGTGCAGAGCTTCGCGTTTGACGATGTCGTGGATTCTGCTCGTGCGGAGATGGACACGGCCTCCGCCGCGCTCGCCGCACGCATCCTTGCTGCCGACTCGGCGGCCACGGCGTTTTGTCTTGGCGCAGAAGGAACACTCCTGATCGGCGAAGGCAAGGTGGAGGACGGGCTCGCCCGCATGCAGAAGGCGTCGGCGCTTCTGGCCGGTGTGCCGTGGGGAACGGGCCACCTCTCGATCATGCATGAGTATGGCGTCGCCCTGCGCCTAACGGGACGCATCCGCTCCTCGGTCCCGCACTTTACCCGCGTTCTGCACGGACTTGACTCGTCCGGTTTCGGCGGGAACGAGCAGCTCCTCAACGTCCTCGGCACCGCTGCGGTGGCGATGCTCGAGATCGGAGATTTCGTCGCTGCCGACTCGCTGCTCCGGAGTCATGTGCAGCGAAATGAGGCACGCTTCGGCACGCGTGGCGTGCCTTCGTACCTCGCCTGGTTGTACGGCACGGCCAAGCTGCGGCTCGAATCAACCGACTCGGCGGCCGCCTGGCTGGAATTGGCTGATCGCGACACGACTCGGAATGAATACCTGACCCGGCAAATGCCATTGACGCTTGCTGAGTTGCGGCTGCAGCAGGGGCGTACCGCTGAAGCAGCGCGAATCCTGGACACCATTCGCGCTTCACCACGCGGGCGACAGGCGCAACTCAGCTGGTTGCAAGCGCGTGCGAGAGAGGCGCGTGGAGCGGGCGACCAGGGGCTGTCGCTACTCGACGCTACGCTTCGAGAGGTGGCTGGGGTCGATCAATCGCCACTGCCCATGTTTGCTCTTCCACTTGTCACGCTCGGCGAGTGGCGTTTGTCCCGGGGAGACGCCCGGGCGGCGGATTCCCTCGCTACTCGCGCACGTGCGGCGCTCGCACTTGATTCTCTAGCCGACCTCCAAAGCGCGCTTGCTGGACGCGCGCACTTTCTCAAAGCGCAGGCTGCGATCGTCCTGAGAGACACCGTTGCGGCAAGGCGCGCCGTTGCAGCCGCCACCGAACCGCTGGCCCGAGGCTATGGTCGAACCCATCCGAGGACGCTCCGTGCAGAGTCGCTTCACGCGGCACTCACCGCGTCAAGGAGATGACCGACCGACTCAGTCGGTGTCGTCCGGCATTGCGTGGCGCAGCAGCATGCGAGCCTTGCGCCAGTCTCGCTGAACCGTGCGCTCGGAGACTCCGCGAAACGAGGCGATCTCGGCCAGCGTGAAGCCACCGAAAAAGTGCAGGTCGACGAGTTCGGCGAGCGAGGCGTCGACGGCGGTGAGTTCAGCGAGTCCCTCGCCGATGCGGATGAGGGTCTCCCCGGCATCGGCGGCTGGAGCCATTGCGGCGATATTGTCGTCCAGGGTCACCTCGAACTGCGTGCCCCGCTTGATGGCGCGTCGCTGCCGGGCGTAGTCGATCACGAGCGTGCGCATAGCGCGGGCCGCATAGGCGAAGAAGCGCGTGCGGTCGTCGAAAGCCAGACCATCGCGCCCGGCCACCTTGAGGTACGTCTCGTGCAACAGGGTGGTTGTCCCAAGCGTGAGTGCACCGCCGTCGCGGTGGAGCGTGTGCTCCGCCAGCCGGTGCAGTTCGTCGTATAGCAGTGCGAACAGCTCCTCGGCTGCCACTCCGTCGCTTTCGCGCGCCCGGCGAATCAGCGAGTCAAGATCCGGCTGCATATCGGCCTCGGGATGTCGTCTCTCGGCAGTGCTTTCCGTTGGATGATCGCGGGTAGGTTTGCCGTTTTCATCATCATCCCACAGAGGCCCCATGAAACACCGCGTTCAATCATCACGGTGGCATTCCTCCTCGCGACAGTCGCGTGCAGCGACTCGATGCCGACGTAGCCGGTCACTTTCGCCAGCCGACGCATTGTACGCCAAGCAAGCGACGACCGGCAACCGGATGCTGAACTACGATTTCGACAACGTCTGGATCATGAACGACGACGGGCCGGGCGCAACCCCACTCACCGTTCCGGCCGATCACGCGTTCGGACCCATCGTGGGCCCGGACGGCGCCGCATCGTTTGATCTACTCACCGCGTGGGCGCGATGACGCCCGGAGAATTAGCCATGTTACCACTGAGATCAATTTGCCGGCGCGTGCGCTCCGTGACGCTCGCGCTGGGAACGCTCGCCGCCCTGGCAGCGTGCACTGACCCGGCGCGCATTGTCACCCCGCTCACGGAACCGCAGCAACCGTCACACCTCTTCATCCCGGCCACTGGCACCTTCGAGCAAGTGCGCTCCGGGAACCTCCACACCTGCGCATTGCGGGCGGACGGTGTCATGCAATGCTGGGGCTCGAACTTCGGTGGCGAGTCTCCGCCGGTGCAGCAGGCGGGCGTCGGCGTGTACACGACGATCGGCACGGGACTCGGGCATACTTGCGCAGTGCGAAGCGACGGCAAGATCGAGTGCTTCGGCTACAACCAGTTTGGCTACGCTAACCCGCTGTACGCGCCACAGAATGGCGGGCGCTTTGTGGATGTTGGCGGTGGACGTTACAACACCTGCGGGCTGCGCGATGATGGCGCCGTCGAGTGTTTCGGTGAGCGGAACGCGTCCCCCCTCCCGTTGGTCACAGCCAATGTGGGCTTTTTCACGCACCTTGGCGTCGGCGATCAGCATGGCTGCGCGCTTCGCAACGACGGGGTGGTTCAGTGCTGGGGCGGTTATCCGCCCTCGCAGGAAGCACCGCCGATCAAGACGGCGTCCACCGGCTACTTCACCCAGGTCGGCGGGGGCTCCCTCTTCGCGTGTGCCCTCCGGAACGACGGTGCCGTGGAGTGTTGGGGCTACGGTTTCGCCGATGGTCGCGACGCCGCCCTGAAGACTGCGGCATCAGGTTATTTTACCCAGCTCAACGTCGCATACGATCACTCGTGCGCAATCCGGGATGACGGCAGGGTCGAGTGTTGGGGTAACAATGCCTACGGACAGGCACCTGCGCTCAAGGCTGCGTCCAATGGCGGTCGCTTCATCCAGGTCGACGGAGGCGCATTCCACAGCTGCGGCCTGCGCGACGACAAAACCATCGAGTGCTGGGGGCAACGCTGGCCGGCCGCCGGGACGACCGTTCTTCCCACGGCGACCTTCAACGCGCCGTCATCAATCGCGGTGAACGCCAGCATCCCGCTCTCCCTGACCAACGCATTGGTTCCCGGCTACCCGACAGCGACGACGTTCACCTATGCCTTCAACTGCGGTGGCGGATACTCCACGCCGTCGTCGAGCAACACCTTCAGTTGCCCCACGACTGCGACCGGCACGCGGCTTGTGAAGGGGAAGGTCATCGATCAGGATGGCGACGAGGCCGAGTACACGAAGGTCGTGAGCGTAAAGGACGCATCCGAGTCGACGACCGATCTCAAGGTCGCGATCTCGACGGCCACGCTTTCTCCCGATGTGCGCAAGGCACTGACCGCCAAGCTCAATGCGGCGCTGGATGCGATCGCCAGAGGAAAAACGCAGGCCGCCTGCAGCGCCCTTCAGGATTTCATCAACCAGGTGGCTGCACAGCGAGAGAAGGCGATCACGACTGAAACGGCAGACCTGTGGATCGAGCAGGCGACCAACTTGCGGACGTCGTTAGGGTGCTGAAGGGAAGCAACGGGTGACGACGGGGGGGTGAGAGTCACGGAATCCTGGACCCGTGACTCTCACTTCAGGGGCAGCGGGTTCGTGCGAAAAGCGCGCGTGCGCGGAAGGCGCTGTTGCCGACGCAAGGACCGCACCGCCGCCTGGAGGTCAAACGTCAAAACCATCTGTGGCGGACAGAACGCGCGCCCGTCTCCAGTCGCTACTTCACCTTGCGCCCGGTCTGATCGCGGCCACCCTGATGAAGGATCAGACCGGCCACTTCACCAGACGGCGTCTTCGTGAACGTGACCTGCACGTTGGCGACGCGCAGAAAGAACTTGTCCGGGGCTTCCGCGAACAACGGCGCCTTCGACTGACCCGTGGGCTGTGCCTGCAACCGGCCATCCTCGAACGTAATCGTGATCGACAACTGAGGCGTCAGCTGATACTCGCCGACATAGTTCCGCAGCACGGACTCGGCGACCGTGATCTCCGTCCGCTCGACCGGCGGCCGATACCCTCGAGGGGCGGGTTCTGCAAATGAGTCCCATGCATACGCGCGCTGAATCCGCCGACTCAGCTCACTGGCAACCGCGCCACCCTGGTCCGCGTTCGTCATGATCACGAGGCCATATCCCTTGACCTTGTGCGCGAGCAACGTCGCACGGAATCCCCAGTTGGATCCCCCATGCCCGAAATACCAGCCCTGGCCGATCTTCGCGATGCTGAAACCGACCGCATAATCGCCAACGCCGACGGGCGAGAGCATCTCCTGTATTGTCGCCCGTGAGAGCACCCGGTTCAACTGTCCTAACGAGGCACGCTGGACCTCGATGACCAAACGGGCGAGATCGCTGGGCGTCGTCCACAGTCCAGCCGCGGCTTGCTCCGGGTAGACGTGCCACTTCGCGCCCATCGCCTTGCCTTCGCCGGAGTGCGCCCGTGCCGCGTTACGGTCAAACGATTCCGGCAACGGTTGCTCGAAGGTGCTCCGCGTCATGCCTAACGGACGCAACACGTCGTCGCGCATGATGTCGGCGAACGGCTTCCTGCGCGCATCGCTCAGCGCCTGCTGCATGAGCGTGACGCCGCCACCGGAGTACTCCATGAGCGTCATGGGTGGACGCTCCATGAATATGACACCCACGTTCGACAGCTTACTGCCTTGCAGGAACTGGACGACCGTCGGCACGGAATCCGTCGGATTGTATCCGGGGAAGCCGAACCCGTCGCCGAGTCCCGAGGTGTGGCTGGTGAGCGTCCGCGGCGTAACGGGACCGTCTCTTGTGAACTGGCCTCCGTCCAGTTTCCAGGATGTCAGAATCGTGTTGATGTCGGTGTCGAGCGTGAACAGGCCGTCCTGCACCGCGCGCAATACGGCCATCGCTGCCACCGGCTTGCTGATCGACGCCGCCTGGAACATCGTCCCGGTGTCGACCGGCGCGCCCGTCGCGACGTCTGCGATCCCGTAGCCCTTCGCCCAGTGAATCTGATGGTCACGGATCACGGCGATGCTGACGCCGGGCACGTTGAAGCGCGCCAGCAACGCGGTGATCGTCAACGTGCTCAGATCGTTAGGCCCGGCCGTCGGCTGCGCGCCCTCGATCGCGGCCATGTAGTCGGCTGCCGAGCGGGTCTGGGCTGGTGTCGCGACAGGCAACGCGATGGCGAGGAGCGCCAGGACAATCGTGTGCAGTTTCATGCGGATTCCTGAGCCAGGGAAGTACCTGAAGCTACGGACGCTTCGGCCCTGGAGTTTCCGGCGCCAGGTGTCCGGCGTGAGCCTGGTGACAGTGCCTTTCGGGAAGGCAGACAACAAGAGCCTGACCGCATGGTGATCGGCCTGCGCTGGAAGCCGGTGCGGCTGGAACCCGGCGGCACGGAACACCGGAGCCTAACGACAAAAGCTCGAGGCTGGGCCTACGACGCGCGTGATCGAGTCGGGACCTCACGCGCAGAAATACCTGTAGCCCCGGGGCCCTTGTCGAGAAGCCCAGGGGCCCGGTACCACCTACTCCTTTGGAGTGGTACCGGTCGCCACCCCGCGCAGCCATATTCAGCACCCCCAAGACATCCGCTGTTCTGCCCGGTCAGTGTTTGGAGGCTCGATGACTACCACGGAATTTGGTGCGATTGACGTGTTTCGATCGTACAGCGACGAGCTGCTCAGTCTCTGGAACGCACGTCTGACTGCTTCCGGCGC
>DASRPK010000159.1:0-8451 GCA_035646395.1 Gemmatimonadaceae bacterium
CTGCAGCGCCTTCAGGTTCTCCTTGCCGAGATCCGGCACTTCCACGCCGCCGTGGTACTTGATCGCGCGCACCGTCGCGACGATCACGGCCGCATCCGGCTTCAGGCCCGCCTTGCGGCACTTGATGTCCACGAACTTCTCGGCGCCGAGGTCCGCGCCGAAGCCGCCTTCCGTGACGACGTAATCGGCGAGCTTCAACGCCGTCTTGGTCGCCATGACCGAGTTGCAGCCGTGCGCGATGTTCGCGAACGGGCCGCCGTGGATAAAAGCCGGGTTGTTCTCGAGCGTCTGCACCAGGTTCGGGGCGAGCGCGTCCTTCAGCAGCGCCGCCATCGCTCCATGCGCCTTGATATCGCGCGCGAGGATCGGCTTGTGGTCGCGCGCGTAGCCGACGACGATCTTGCCGAGGCGCTCCTTGAGATCCTTGAGGCTGGTCGCGAGGCAGAAGATCGCCATCACTTCCGAGGCGACGACGATGTCGAACCCGTCCTGGCGCGGGTAGCCGTTGCCTGGGCCGCCGAGGCCGACCGTGATGTCGCGCAACGCACGGTCGTTGCAGTCGACGACGCGGCGCCAGGTGATGCGCCGCACGTCGAAGCCGCAGGCGTTGCCGTGGTGAATGTGGTTGTCGATCATAGCCGCGAGCAGGTTGTTCGCGAGCGCAATGGCCGAGAAATCGCCGGTGAAGTGGAGGTTGATGTCCTCCATCGGCACGACCTGGGCGTAGCCGCCGCCGGCCGCACCGCCCTTCATGCCGAACACGGGTCCGAGCGCCGGTTCACGCAGGCAGATGATCGCCTTCTTGCCGACGAGGTTCAGCGCGTCGCCGAGTCCGACCGTCATCGTCGTCTTGCCTTCGCCCGCCGGAGTGGGGGAGATGGCCGTGACCAGGATGAGCTTGCCGTTCTTCTTGCTCTCGAGGTGCGTGCAGTAGTCGAGAGAGATCTTGGCCTTGTAGTGGCCGAACGGCGAGAGATGCTCCTCAGGGATGCCGAGCCGCTCCTTTGCGAGCGGGACGATCGGCTTCATCCTTGCTTGCTGGGCGATCTCGATGTTGCTGAGGGGCTTGGTGGCCTTGGACGGCGGCATGGTTCCTGATCCCAGCTGGCAAAAAAGAGTGCGTAGGATGCCTGTAGACCGTCCTTTTTGCCATTTGGATGGATATCCGCCGGCGGCGGAGCGACGTTCGCTGTTGCGTTACGTTAGATATGAAGTACGCCAGCGTGGACAAGAACTTACGGAGTGGGCGGATGATATGAGGCACGAAATGACGTAAAACAACACGTCACTTTCATACCCAATAGTACTTAGAAGTCTTCCTAGGGAGGCTTTTGCCGTGCGAATTGTCGCCGCAATGTTGGTTGCCGTGATCTGGAGCTCGGCCTGCTATGCCGACGACTCCTATTGCGACAATCAGACGATCTTTTCGTCACGGCAGGAAGACGGCAGCACCCTGTCGCTGGTGCTGACGCGGACCCAGTTGAGTTCCTCTCCAGAATGGAAGCCTGGAACGTCTGAGCCTCCCTTATCTGTCGCAAAGGCCGTGACCATCGGTCTGGATTGGGCTAAGAAGAAGTTTTCCAGATTTGACGACGTTCGCGTTCAGAACATCGATCTGCGGCCTACGTCATGTGGGCGCTCGAGCAACCGCTGGTACTACGTCGTTTGGTTTAGCCCAGTCGTCGACGGAGAGACACTCCACACCAGCGGTCACTTCGCCGCGGTTCTCATGAGCGGCGAACTTGTCGAACCCGTTAAGGGGAAAGACTTCTAACTATGCGTTGGAGCGGTCCGTGACGGGTTTCAGCGAGCGCGCCGCAGGCGCGCGGAGAGATTTTACGCCTGCGGCGCGCTGGTATGGCTTCGCGCGGCCCGCTCAACGCGGACGTTAGGCAGCTGGGACCCGCACGGAGCCACGACGCTTGTGACCTTTACCCACAGACTTGCGTGCCGCGATGATCTCGATGCGCTGAGGGGATTAATGGACGCCGCAATTTCTGAACTGCAGAAGCCGTTCCTCGACGAAAGCCAGATTGCATCCAGCCGAACGATCATGGGCCTGGACACTCAACTTATCAATGATGGAACCTATTTCATCGTGGAAGCGGATGGCGAGATCGCAGGTTGTGGTGGATGGAGCCGCCGTGTCACCTTGTACGGTGGAGACCTGTCTCCAGGACGCAGCGCCGCGCTGCTCGATCCGGAGAAGGATGCGGCCCGGATCCGTGCCATGTACACCCATCCGCACTACACACGCAAAGGCGTGGGCAGACTCGTACTTTCCCTTTGCGAGGAGGCGGCGCGCGCCGAAGGCTTCAGGAAAGTGGAGATGATGGCTACGATGGCAGGCGAGCCGCTCTATCGTGCCTGCGGTTACGAGACACACGAGCGTCTCGTAGACGACCGCGGCGGCGCACCGGTACCGCTCTTGCGAATGGGCAAACCGCTGTGATGCAACCGAATCGTTCCTTGACTTTCAACCACTTCGGTCGTCCCCAGCTGCCTAACAATGCGATGCAGCGGTCGTCGCGCGTCGTCACGCCGCTTGCATCACCTACAAACGGCTCCCAGAGGTTTCGACCAGCAAGCGGCGCGCCGCCGCTGATCGCGGACGTTAGGCCACACGATACAAGGCACGACGTTCTTTTGCGGAGAAAGTCACAATGAATGCCGGGCAGCGTCAAGTCATTGCTGAGAAAGTCGCTTCCACCGTCCGCGTCTTAGAGCTCTTGGGCTTTGACTACGAAGTCACGGCTCCAAAAAACTCCCGAGCAAAGGGGAATCGATCGCCTCGTGTTGTTTATGTAAGTGTCGGTGAGAACAAACGATTGCGTGTCTACAATGGTGCCGGCGGTTGTACATGGGCCAATGAGCCTAACGGAAAGCCGATCAAAGCCGTTAAGAGCGTCGAAGACTTGTACTTGTATCTTCTCGAGAAGTATGGCCGGCGCGCGCGTTCGGCCTAACTATGCGTTGGAGCGGTCCGGGATCTTGCCCCGATTTAGTTGACACTCTGGCCTAACTATGCGATGCAGCGGTCGGCGCTTGTCGTCACGCCGCTTGCAGGAACTGCAAGCGACTTCCAAAGGTTTCGGTCAGTAAGCGGCGCGCCGATTTCGCGCCGCCACTGATGGCGGACATTAGAGGTCATCGATGGCATTGCCGTGGCTTGCCGTGGGACAACTGGTACTAACCAACCTGGATACGATCATTGGGGTCGTAAAGCCTGCGTTCACCCGGAAGAAGGTTGAAGGACTACCGAGCCAGGCGGATCTGCTGAATCAACAGATCTTGGAGCTTCAGGCGGCTGCATCGAGCAATGCAGATCAGATTAGACAACTCGCCGCACAACTGAAGGAGGTGATCGCCGCGCTGGAGCAAGCCGCAAGGAGTGCTCAGTCGGAACGCCAAAATTTGCGACGACTGTGCCTCGTCGCTACGGCGATCTCGCTGATGTCAATCGTCGCGGTCATCGCCTTGATCATCGCGCGATGACCCTTAGCCATGCGCTGGAGCGGTCCGTGACAGGCTCGAGCGGCCTCGCGTGGCCCGCCCAACGTCGACGATAGGCGTCTCTTGCGCCTATGGACCATTCATCCGCGTTACCTCGATTCTCGAGGACTGGTGGCGCTATGGCGCGAGGCGCTATTGGCCCGGGCAGTATTGCGTGGCAAGACGCGAGGTTATCGTCACCATCCGCAACTTGCGCGTTTTCGTACGCACCGCTTTCCTCGTTCCGCCATCAATGCATACCTGGCAGCTGTATACACGGAAGCGAAAAAACGGGGATACGCATTCGATGTCAATAAAATTGGCCCACTCCGTCCAGTTAGTTCGTTGTCAGTCACCGCCCCACAGGTTGAACTCGAATGGCGACATCTGCTGCGCAAGCTCGCCCGACGCGACCCTGGACGACGTCGGCAGTTGCGCGCGATACGGCGCCCGAGATGTCATCCCTTATTCCGAAGGGTCAAAGGCGAGATCGAGCCGTGGGAACGGCAGTTGTGACGCCTAATCATGAGAGATGCCGTATTGAAGGTCACGGCGACATGTCATTGTGGTGACGTTCGCATCCATCTCCCGCGAGCACCGCGGACGCTCACGAAGTGTAACTGTTCAATCTGTCGCCGTTACGGCGCGCACTGGGCCTATTTCAATGCCAGCTCGGTCCACGTCGAGTCCTCGCCCGGTGGCCTCTCCAGGTACTCCTGGAGGAATAAAGTTCGCTCGTACTTCCGTTGCAAGCGATGCGGGTGCGTCACACACTACAAGTATCGAAAGAATGGTCCCGGCTACCCAGTCGCAGTCAATGCAACCAACTTCGAGCCTGCCGTGCTGCAAGGCGCCCGAATTCGTAATCTCGATGGAGCGGCAAGTTGGACTTGGAAGAATGAGCGGCAACCATATGCGCCGTGGTGACGCCTGACCATTCGCTGGAGCGGTTCTCAAGAGAGGTCGCCAGTGACACATCAAATCCCCTCTGCGGAAGCCTACGCCAGCGAACCCGTGCGCTTTCCGCCGCTCGTCGTAGTTGACCTCGTCCGTGAAGCGGCTGCCATGAGCGACGCGTATCGAAACCAGGTCATCAGCCAGGTCAACACCAGTTGCCTGCGCCTGGCGGTACTCGCTGGAGACTACCCGTGGCATCAGCATCCTCGCTCCGATGAGCTCTTTCTGGTCATGGAAGGCAGATTCGAGATCGACCTGGCCGACGGTCGGACTTTGAGGCTCGGGCCGTGGCAAAGTGCGGTCGTGCCTGCGGGAACCGTTCATCGCACGCGCGGAATCGGGCGCACAGTGAACCTCTGTTTTGAAGCGCTATCTGCCGAGACAGTGTTCGTTGCTGGCGTCGAGGCTACCGAGGACTGAATAGCACGTGGGTTTGCTCGATCGGTTTCAGAAGCAGCGCGCCTGGCGGCGCGACCACTTGGCTGCATTTCGCGAAGTTAGCGTCGCTCAGCCGGACGGGCTGACGCGGTTTCAACATGAGTGCATGTCTGCGATAGCAGAGTACGTGCCAGCGGAACAGTTTCGGCGGGTGACATGCCCTGGCGGGGATTATCTCGTGGCGCCTTTCGGCCCCAGGAATGTCAAAGTTTTCATATACCCCAGCGAAGCGGGACTCTGGGGGTCCGGCACGGAACTGCCTCTCGAAGAGTGGAGTTTCAGGCTTCCACGCGATCTTATCGCAAGTCTCGTCAAAGAATGCGCATTGCGCGCGACCTGAGCGTGCGTTCGTCCAGCATCTGGAGGAGGGATCAAATGAAGGTAGTCGGTGCGACGCTGCTTGCTGGGCTGGCATTTCTGCCACTGGCCGCGAATGCCGGGACGACATACCTGTGCGAGACCAATGGCGATCAGATCCAGCAGCTACGCATCTATGAGGTGAACCGAACCAACAGGGACCAGGCCACAATGGATGGTCGCTGGAAGTCATTCCTGGCCGACCAGGAGTGGATCGACATCAAGAAACGCTCTGCCGCGCAACATGGTGAACTAGTCAAGGAGGCCAACGGTCAACCGCTGGTCCGCGTGTCTTACAGCCCCACATGCAAGGCGGATCAATGACCAGAACCGCTTCAAGTATTCGCATCAAGGCGAAGCTCTACCGCCCCGCAGCTAGCTCCGCGAAGGCCGGTTCCTGGACCTTCCTGACACTGCCGAAAGCCGCGAGCGCCAAGCTTCCGTCGCGCGGCATGACGTCGGTCGAGGGCACGATCAACGGCCACGCCTTTCGCGCCACGCTCGAGCCGGACGGCAACAGGAGTCACTGGCTCAAGGTGAGCCGGAAGTTGCGCGAAGCCGCGGGAGCGGAGGCGGGCGACATCGTCACGCTCGAGATCGCGGCGAATCGCAAGGAACCGGAACCGCGTATCCCGGCAGACTTGCGGAGGGCTCTCGCGTCCGCCCCGAAGGCACGCGCAGTCTGGAAAGACATTACGTCCATTGCGCGCAGGGACTGGATCCAGTGGATCGTCTCCGCCAAGCGTCCGGAGACTCGCGCACACCGGGTCGAAAATGCCTGCTCGATGCTCGCCGGCGGGAAGCGGCGCATCTGCTGCTTCGACCGTTCCGGTCACTACAGCAAGGGCATGAGCGCCCCCGAAGCGGCGACCTAGCCGCCCGAAACCACCGTCGTCAGGACCATCCCGAGTAACACGGCGGCGATTCCGCCCCACTGCAGCCGCGTCGGCCGCTCCTTGAGCACCGCCCAGGCGAATGCGATCGTGACGACGGGGTAAGCACCGGCGAGGGGCGTCACCAGCGACGCAGGCCCGTGCTTGTAGGCAATCGCGACGAGCAGGCTCCCGATCGCCATCGTTGACATGGGGCCGACCGAGCGCAGCCATTCCGTGCGCGATCCACTTCGCACGGCGCCATTCAGCAAACCGTATGTGCCGAGCGTCAATAGCCCGCCGATCGCGATGAACAACGCAAGGTTCGCCTCGTGCGCTCCCGGGAAGCCATACGAATAGCGGATCAGCGTGCCGCTCACGCCCCAGATGACGAGGGCTGCACCGGCATACGCCTTCCACCGGCTGTCCGTCGCGGCCGCAGAATCCGACGGCGACCAGGCGAGTGCCAGGCAACCGAGCAGCACCGCGCCGACGCCGAGACCCTGTGCGACCGACAGGTCTTCACCGAGGAAGGTGCGGGCGAAGATGACCGTGAGTGCGGGATAGGCCGCAGACAGGGTACCGACGATGGAGATGGGCCCGTAGGTCAGTGACCGGTAGTAGAAGATCCACGCGATGCCATCGAGGACGTACGCGAGCAATCCCCAGAAGGCGAACTGCTGGACCTCCGGCGCGAATGCGGGCGGCGCATCGTGGAATGCCCAGAAGGCGACATTGACGACCGCGTTGGCAACTGCGTAGTAGAGGCAGAAGCTCGCAGCCGAGACCTCGCCAATGTATTTCTTGACGAGGCCCTGGGCGAAGCCCCAGGCGAACAGCGCGCCCAGCGTCGGCGCGAGCCAGGGCAGGTGCCCGAGTTCGGTGGGCTCCATGCTACTTCAGTTCGTCAGCGTGCCCGCGAGCGCCGTGCTGTCGCCGGGCGACTTGGCCACGCGCCCGCCGATCATCACGAACTCCACGCGCTCGAGCGCCTTCATGTCATCGAGCGGATTGCCGGCGACGGCGACGAGGTCCGCGAGCTTGCCGGCTTCGACGGTACCCAGCCGATCGTCCCAGCGCAGGAGCTCCGCGCCGACGCGCGTACCCGCCTGGATCGCCTGCATCGGCGTGAGGCCGGCCTCGACGAGAACGGCCATCTCGCGCACGAACACGACCGGATCGGTCATGTATCCGCCGAGGTCGACGCCGACGGCGATCTTCACGCCCTGCTTGTGGGCGCGTCCGACGGCGGCCAGGAACTTGCCGCGCTGGTGGGTGGCGTAGTCGTCCTGCTTGTCCTGGGCGCGCAGCTTGTCGCCCTCCGTGTAGTAGTCGCCGACATAGAGGGTCGGCACGAGGAACGTCCCCTTGGCGGCCATCATCTGGATGCCTTCGTCGTCGATGAAAGTGCCGTGCTCGATCGACCTAACGCCGGCGGCGACCGCCTGCCTGATGCCGTCGGCCGCGTGGGCGTGCGCGGCGACCGGCACGTTGTGCCGGTCCGCTTCGGACACCGCGGCCTCGAGTTCCTCCGGGCTGAACGCGACGTTGCGCGGATCGTCGCCGACCGACTGGTAGGCGCCGGTTACCAGCAGCTTGATCCAGTCCGAGCCATACTTGATCTCCTCGCGGATCGCCTTGCGAATCTCTTCCGGTCCGTCCGCGACCAATCCGTCCGCAATCACGTTCTGTTCGGGCGAAAAATAGTTCACGTCGCCCCCGCCACCGGTGATCGAGATGTAGTGGCCCGCGCCCGTCAGACGGGGCGCGATGAAGACACCGCTGTCGACCGTCTTGCGGATGTCCTGGTTGGCGTAGTGGACGTCCGCGTCGCCCATCACGCGTACCGTCGTCCATCCGGCGAGGAGCTGGCGCTGGAGCGCGGCAAGCCCCATCAGCGCCTTGTACGCCGAGGACGCCTGGAGGTGCGCATTCTGGTAATCGTCCCCGTACATCAGCGGGTGTTCGTGGCAATTGATGAAGCCCGGCATCAGCGTCCGGCCTGGCAGCTCGATCACCTTTGCACCGACGGGAATGGCCGACTGGCTGCCCACGGCGACGATGCGATCGCCGTCCACGACGACGACCGTATCGGTGCGCGCGCGTTCGCCGACGCCATCGATCACGCGGTCCGCGACGAGTGCAATCGGCTCGCCCACGGACTGCCCGCAGGCGAGGAGGGTGGCGATTCCCAGAATCTCGGCTTTGCGCATGGAGGACTCCGGATTGCTGCCTGTACGGTGCGTCATCATAATCAGCGCAGGGGGAATCCGTGGTCGATCTTGCTCGCTTGCGGCGCGACCGGCTTGGAAAGGTGCAGCGCGAAATGGCGGCG
>DASRPK010000160.1:0-11986 GCA_035646395.1 Gemmatimonadaceae bacterium
AAGATCGAACCGAGTGTGACGAAGGATCCGCCCGGAACACGTTATCAGTTCGAGCGAACGGGCTACTTCATCAGTGACGAGCACGACTCGCGCGAGGGCGCGCTCGTCTTCAACCGAACCGTCGGGCTGCGGGATTCCTGGGCGAAGGTTCAGGCAACCAGATAACTGCCCGCCTTCGCTTCGTCACAGCACCACAACAATTCCGTTCAATTGGGGCTCGCTCGCCGACAGTAGATTCGACGAATGAGCGATCTTCGCGCGCGCGTGCTCGTGGCCGGCGTCGCCGCGACGCTTGGGATAGCGTGGCCGTGGTCTTCCAGAATTCTCGAACCGTGCCGGGTGACGGGAGTGGTGGAACCTGCTCGCTGCCTGTCGGTCGAGGTTCCGGAGTCGCCACTGGACCCGAGCAGCCGGCGTCTGCGAATCCACGTTGTCGTGCTGTCCGCGAGAGGATCAGCGCCGCACAGGGAACCGCTGGTGCTGATCCAGGGCGGGCCTGGCGTACCGGGGACACTCATGGCGCAGAACTTCCAGTGGCGCGAGGCGCTGCGCGATCGGCGTGACCTGGTGTTCTTCGACCAGCGTGGAACCGGTGGCTCGGGCTCTCTCAGTTGCGCATTCCTCAACCGCTACAACTTCCTCGGCGCGCTCTTTCCCACCGACCACGTGAGCGCGTGCCGGCGCGGGTTGACTCGTCAGGCAGACCTGGCCGCGTACACCAATACCCCGTCGACCGAGGACCTCGAAGCCGTGCGCAAGGCGCTCGGTGTCGAGCGCTGGTCGATCGCCGGCTTTTCGTTCGGCACGCGCCTGGCGCAGACGTATGCGCGAAAGTACCCGCGGCGGGTCAAAGCCGTCATTCTCGATGGCGTCGTACCATTTGACGCCGAGTTGACTGCGGACCTCGCGCCGGCAATGGAGCGCAGCCTCGACTTCGTCGTCAGGCGTTGCGAACGCGACGCGGAATGCGGCAAGCGATATCCGGACACACAGCGTGCACTCGTCAGGCTTTCGCGACAGCTGGACAGGGCACCGGCGCCGGTGAGCGTTACCGACTCCACCGGTCGTACATTGGCCGGGCCCTTCAGCCGCTGGGATTTTGCTTACGCGATACGGGGGATGTTATACGGGCCACTGGTCGCATCACTCCCGGCCTGGGTGTTCGAGACAGAGCGTACAAACGACTTCAGTGCTTTTGCGCGCGTGTACTGGCAACGCACCCGGTGGGTTGGCGACTCAACCAGCCTGCCGCTGCACCTGGGAGTGTACTGCAGCGAAGACTTGCCATTTACCGATTCGGCGGCAGCCGTGCGTCGCGCGCACGGGACGTTGATCGGCCCACGGTATTACCAGGAGTATCGCGCCGGGTGTTCGGTGTGGCCGATGCCACGCGCGGCGGCGGAGATGCGCCGTCCGTGGACGTCGGAGATCCCGACGCTGCTGTTCTCAGGCGAACGGGATCCGGTGACTCCGCCAGAATACGGAACACGCGTGGCCCGCAACCTCAAGCGTTCTCGCCACATCATCATTCGCGGCGGCGGGCATGCTGAACAGAGTCCGTGCAAGACGCAGGTGATGGCAGCGTTCCTGAACGATCCCTCGCCGCAACATCTGGCCAAGACGTGTCTCGACCAGCGCGACTTCCCCGACTTCGTGGTCAGGCAGTGAGGAGCGGGGTCAGAATGGGGTCAGACCGGGGTCAGACCGGGGTCAGACCGGGGTCAGACCCCAATCTGACCCCAATCTGACCCCTTTTGCTCTGCGACCGAGCTTACTGCTTGTCGTGGATCGTGATCTGACCCTCCGACAGCGTGAACAACGCGCCGGGGCTCCAGGCGTTTTGTCCGTTATGCAATCCGGTGAACGGCAAGGCGCAGTATTCAGCCGACGTGTTTACGAGCGTCGGCTTGAATCCGTAGGTTGTCGACTTGTCGCCGGCATCTGCGCCGTTTTTCATGCTCTCGACGCGGAACCAGACGTCGTCGCCGACCTCGTGATTCTCGGTCAGGAACCTGGTGTCCGTGGAACGGTTCACGGTGATAGTGCCTGCGATGCGGGCACGCTCGGGAAAGTTCCGGTCCGTCGACACGCACGTGACGACGCCTTCGAAGTCCACGGTCCCCAACGGCCCGAAACGGAACTGCCGGAAGTGACCACCCGCGGTACCGTCTGCCTGCCGCCACGCGACGAACTGGAACGGCGCGAGGCTCGAACCACCAGGCACAAAGTTCACGACGCCGGATCCATTCACCATCACCTCAACCCCATTTCCATTGTTCAGACTCGGGGCCGAAGCGAGGGGGAGCTGGCCAACGGTTGGCGGGGCGCTCGGCTCGCTGGAACAGGCGGCGAGCACCAGCAGTGCAGCAGGGATCAGCGTCGAACGAATGGTAGGCATGTCTTCCTCCGTGCGAGTTGAGGCGCACGTGCGTTCCGCAGGGCGCCAATGAACGAGCCCCTGCTTCGCTGCGGTTCCGCCCAATGACCGACGCGGCAGGGGCGGAATGGTAGGAACGCCGGTACGGATCGTATTGAACCGCTTTACGGTGATGGAACGGGATTGCGCTCCTTCCCTGCGGCGCTTCGTCACGCTGAGCGGCCTAACGCGCGCGCGGAAATCACGAGAGATTTATGAAAACCATTGAAGAACGATCACTCGGATGTTTCCGGATCGGTGGATCAGTACAGGACATTCTGGTCTTCATACTCGTGGCGTCTGCTCTTTTGTTGTCATTGCGGTCGCATTCACCCGCGAGATTCGCGTAATCTGTTGCATCGTTGTTCCATGGTTTTCATGTCTCGTACCGGGCTCTCGGCATACGAGCCCCGGGTGGTCTCTGTCATCGAGAGGATGTGATGCGTCAGCTGCCGGTGCCGGTCACGTTAGGCAGTCCCTGGTTCCGGATCGTCGACACGGCCGCCTGCCGCGTCACCGAGGCACGGTTCAGCGCCGGCGACATCCTGCATTCGCATACGCACGATCGCCCCATCATGGCCGTCATGCTGCACGGGTCCTTCGACACGGCGATCATGGGCCGACGGTTCGCCTGTCTTCCCGATCATGCCTGGACCGAGCCGTGCGAAGAGCGGCACGCCAACTACATCGGCGAGCGCGGGGCCCGTGTCCTGGTCTTTCAGCCCGACCCGGCGCACACGCCGCTGTTCGGGACCATCATGCCGCTGATCGAGGATGTGGCGCATGTCCACGATCCGCACGTCAGCCTCGACGCGCGCCGCGTGCTGCGTGAGATGGATCAACCCGACGCGCTGGCGAAGCTCGCGATCGATGCGCTGATGCTGGGGATGCTGGTTCGTGTGTCGCGCGCCCATCGCAAGCTGGCCAGCCGGCGGTCGCCGCCATGGCTGGCACGGGTCAGGGAGATGCTGCACGACGAGTTCCGGTCGCCGCCTTCGCTCACGGAACTCGCTGGCGTCGCCGGCGTCTCCCCCACGCACGTATGCCACGCGTTCAAGTCACACATCGGCATGCCGATCGGCGAATATGTGCGCCGGGTGCGCATCACCTGGGCCGCGGAGCAACTGCGAACCAGCGCTCAGCCGTTGTCCGCCATCGCGATGGCGGCGGGTTACTCCGATCAGAGCCACTTCACGCGCGAAAGTCGCCGGCTCCTGGGCGCGCGGCCGTCAGAGTACCGTCGCGGATCTGGTGGGGATCCACACGGGGTTTAAGGGGCACTGCCGGCAGTCACCTCCGAAAAGCGCGAGGGCTCCGCCGGCGTGAACTGAAAATCGACCGCGAAATCACGTCCGCGATGATTCGCGTGGACCGCGAAGATTATCTTATGGGCAGTTGAAGTTCGCCGTGCCATTCCGATGCGGTCAATTGCCTTGTGACAACGCCTCACGATACAGCTTCACCAGCCCCGCTGGGCCGGGTCGTCGCTACCGAACGCCGGCCTAACACGCCTCACGAGTTTCACTTCTGGACCGCGCTCGATTCGCCGGTCGGCATCGGCACCATCGTGCGCGTCGATGGCGCACACGCGATCGATGGGCAGCTCCCGCACATCTATGGCGTGGTCACCGATGGGTTGAGCTACACGGACCTCCAGTCGCCGCTCCACGACGTCATTGGAGCCGACGGCTCACCGGACCGTGCTGCCGCGGCAGCGACCGTCCGACCAGAGATCCGGCTGTACACGGCGGCGGTCCTCCGCCAATTCCCCGAGGAGCCGCTGCAACCGGTTCCGATGGGCGAAGTGTTCCTCGCCAGCGCGGATGATGTCGCGCTGGCGCTGCGCATGGATTCGTATCTGACGGGCGAAGATCGGTCGGCGATCCCGGTGGGCGTGTATCGCGCCGGCGCGACGAACTCCCCGATCTACGTCGATGCGAATTTCCTCCTTGGACCCGAGGCGGCGCATCTCAACATCACCGGGGTATCGGGCCTCGCCACCAAGACGAGCGCGGTCGAGTTCCTTCTTGCTTCGATCTTCACTCACTTCCCCGCATCAAAAGGCTCGGTCGCTGCGGTCTGCTTCAACGTGAAGGGGCCGGATCTCTGTTTCCTCGACCAACCTGGTCGCCTCGAGGACAGCGATCGGGAGATGTATCGGTTGATGGGAATCGAGCCGAAGCCATTCGAGCACGTTCAGTACTACGCGCCGTTCACGGCCCGGGGATTGGCGCTCAACACCCTGCGCTCGCATCCGGATTTGTCGCATAACGTCTCCCCCCTCACCTGGGGACTCACCGATGTTCTGCGATTTGCCCCCGTCTTATTGAACCGCGACGACGTCGATGCCAAGGCCGACGCGCTGATCGACTTCATCGGAGACCGGATCGTCGACCATGACTTCACCGACGAACGGCTCGCGAACGGCAAACGGTATCGCGTGCAGTCCTTTGCCGACCTCGAGGAGTGGTTCCGTGACCTCCTGGACCACATGGAGGAACGGGGGATTGAGGCGTGGCGCACGCACCATATCGCGACCATCAGGAAGATTCGTAACCGGCTCATAAACATCGCCCAACGCTGCAAGGGTCTGGTCACGGATGCCGGTGTCAGATCGGACCTTCCGTGGGGCACCTTCCAGGACAAGGCGGTGTACGTGATCGACATCGCGAATCTGGAGGAAGACGCCCAGGATCTGGTGTTTGCGCGCGTCGTCTCGCTCCTCAGGGAGCATCTCGAGCGTCGCACGCTGGGCGTGAATCACCTCATCGTCTTCGTGGATGAATTGAACAAGTACGCGCAGTCAGATGGCCCGGACACGCACGTCCGACGGATGCTACTCGATATCTCGGAGCGTGGACGGTACCTCGGTCTCGTCCTGTTTGGCGCGCAGCAGTTCCGGTCACAGGTCCATCGACGAGTCGTGGGCAACGCCGCCACGGCGCTGTTCGGCCGCATGGACGCGGACGAATTGTCGACGCCCGGGTATCAGGTGCTCGGCCCCGCCACGCGGACAAAACTCGCTACGCTCGACAAGGGACAGTTGATGGTCAGGCACCCGCATTTCACGCAGCCGATTTTCGTGCGTTTTCCCCGCCCGCCGGTGTTATCAGGGCGCGAAGGTGCTGACCGTTTTCCGCAGGCGGAAGAGCCGACGCTCAAGGAAGCGGTGCTTCGATCACTTCGTGTTCTCGATACGTCGATCCAGCTCAGTTTCGTGGAGGACGTGATCGCACTGTACGAGGAGCATGAGGTCCTTCGGGCGCGCGATGCCACGGTGAAGACGCGGCCGCAGGACGTGAAGGCGTACTTCAAGGCGCAGTTCCGCCGCATCATCCGCTCCGAGCAGGCGCCGGTGCAACGTGCCACGCTGCGTCCGACGCCTATCGACGACCCCTACGGGTGATCCCGGTGCGCAAAGCGAGTCGCTGGCAGAGCGTTTTGCACGGCGTGGTCGCATTGATGTTGATGCCGGGTGGATGGGGGGAGTACGCGCAGGGGAGTAGCGTGCTGCTGCAAGTCCGTCCCGGTGCCGGCGACACCATCCGGGTGCGACTCGACCAGACCGTGGAGATGACCGGTCCCACTGGCCTGGATGGCAAGCAGGTCGCGGAGTCGGGGACGCTCGTACTCCTCGCCACGCTGGCGGTGGAGTCGGTCGACCAGGAAGGGGCCACGATCGTCAGCGTCACCGATTCGCTGCGCGTGAATTCGCCACCCAATTCGGCGTCGAGCGCGGTGCTGGCCTGGGCGGCGATCGCGTCCAACCGCGCCGTCCGATTCCGCGTCGCGCCTAACGGTGCGGCGTACGTGCCGACCGGTCGCGGACGGTCCGCCCCATCGGCGGCCGTGGCGTCGCACATGCCGGCCACGCTGCCGTCCCGCGCGATCGCGCCGGGAACGTCGTGGAACAGCGTCCTCCAGGTGCCGCTGGCGAGTTCCGTCGACCCGAAAGGCACGGCGACACTCGTGGCCACGTTCACGTTCGATTCCCTCTCGCGGTCGGGCGAACTCGCCTTCCTCTCGTTGCGCGGCCGGCTGACCAAAGCCGACCCGGACGGTGCCGCGTCAACAGACTCCCGGAGCCTGGTCGAAACGTCGGGCATCGTGGAAGGCCAGGTCATGCTCGACCGGCGTCGCGGCTGGATCACCGATGCCCGGACGACGTTTTCGCTGCTCTCGCTGGTCACGCCCGCGGATCCCACCAAGCCCACGGTTCGCGTGAAGATGACGATTTCGCAGTGGCTGAGGGCCATGTGAATCTCGATGGCGGATGGCGGATGACGGAGGGCGATGAACTGATGGCTGCCGAAAAAACCGCCATGTTCTTCTGACATCCCCCATCCGCCATCCCCCATCAGGCCACGGCCGTATATTCCGCCCGAAGAGCGCGCGGAATCCAATGACCGGATGCGTTTAGTCCATCTCTCCGATCTCCACCTCGGCTACCGCCAGTTCCAGCGGCAAACCTCCGCCGGGATAAACCAGCGGGAGGCTGACGTTGCGACGGTATTCCGCGCCGCGATCGACAAGATCATCGAGATCAAGCCGGACCTCGTGGTCATCGCGGGTGACGTCTTTCACAATGTCCGACCGCCGAATCCGGCGATCCTGTTGGCGTTTACGCAGTTTTCCCGGCTCGTCCGGGCGCTGCCCGACGCGCTCGTCATCATGGTCGCCGGTAATCACGATGCCCCGCGGTCAGCGGAAACCGTCTGCATCCTGCGCCTCTTCTCCCCGCTGGGCATCCACGTCGTCGATGCCGAACCGCGCCGGCTGTCGTTTCCCGAGCGCGATCTGGCGGTCCTGGCGATCCCCGACACACACGCGCCGCGGCCCTCGCTCGAGCCGGACCTGGCGTTCGGCCGCAACATACTCGTTATGCACTCGGAGCTGCGCGGCATCATCCCGCTCTCCTCCGCCGATGCCGAGCGTGCCGCGCTGCAGGTCGATCCCGACGAGATCGGGTACGACCGCTGGTCGTATGTGGCGATGGGCGAATACCACATCCACCGCAAGTTGCACCAGAACGCATACTACTCCGGCGCATTGGAGTACACGAGCTTCAACATCTGGGGCGAGTTGCAGGAGGAAAAGGAGGCGCGGTTGAAGGGGAAGGGGATCGTCGAATACGACCTCGACACGAAGAAGAAGACATTCCATTCCCTGAAGCCAGCGCGTCAGCTCGTCGATCTTCCCCTGGTCAGCGGACGCGGGGTCACCGCCATCTCGGTCGATGCCGCGATCCGCGCCAACATCGAGAGCTGGCCTGGTGGAATCGATGACAAAATCGTCAGGCAGGTCGTCCTCGACATCCCGCGCCACGTGGCGCGGGAGCTCGACCAGCGCGCGATGCGCGAATACAAGCGCCGGGCGCTCAACTTCCAGCTTGATACGCGGCGTCCGGACCTGGTCCGCCAGAGCGGCTCCGGCGCCGCCGGACGAAGGGCCTCACTGACCGATACCGTTCGCGAGTGGTTGTGGGCGCGCACGATTCCACCCGACGTGCCCCGCGAAGTGCTCGTGGACCTGGGGCTTCGCTACCTCAAGCAGGCGGAATCCGCGGAGCAGGACACGTTGACCGCGACGGCGGAGCGTCCGTGAGGCTGAACAGTGTCCACCTCACGAACTTCAGGCAGCACGCCGATACGCGCATCGAGTTCGACCTCGGCCTGACGGGAATCATCGGGCCTAACGGGGCGGGAAAGAGCACGGTCCTCGAGGCCATCGCCTGGGCGCTGTATGGCCAGTCGGCGGTGCGTGGCACGCGCGACTCCATCCGCAACGTCCGCGCCGGGCCGCGCGCCCCCGTGCGCGTGGAACTCGACTTCGATCTTTCCGGCCACCGCTATCGCGTGATCCGCGGGCTCAGTAACGCGGAGTTGTACCTCGACGGCGGCAGTGAACCCATCGCCACCACGATCACCGATGTCTCGGAGCTCCTGACGCGACGGTTAGGCATGACGCGCTCGGAGTTCTTCCACACGTACTTCACGGGACAGAAGGAACTGAGCGTCATGGCGGCGATGGCGCCCACGGAGCGCGCGCAGTTCCTCTCTCGCGTGCTGGGGTATGATCGCATCCGCGCCGCCCAGGGACTCGCGCGCGAGCGCCGCAAGCTGATCGGCGCCGAGATCACGGGCGTGAAGGGAACGATGCCCGATCCGCAGCAGGTGGAGGCGATGCTGCAGGAATCGGCGACGCGACGCAGAGAGGCGGAGCGGCGCCGCGTCGTGACGACGGCCGCCCATGCGAAAGCCGAGGAGAAGCTCGCGATCCTCGCCCCGAAATGGGAAGCGGCGCAGCGCGCGCGGGAGGCCCTGCAGCAACTGGTCGCCGAGTTGCGCCTGGCCCGCCAGGTGGCGGACGGACTGGCGCGGGAGTCGGAGCGACTCGAGCGAGAGCTGGCCGCGATCGCGGAGGCGCGCACGGAACTCGAGACCATCGCCGCGCAGCTCATGCCGCTGAACGAGGTGATGGACGAGTATCGCATCCTCGACGCCCTCGCCCGTGAGGAAGGACGCCGGAAGACGCTGGCCGAGTCGTTGCGGCAAGTGACCGACGAGCTGGCCGGCCTCAGGACTCGTCAGGCAGTGTTGGCGGCCCAGGCGAATTCCCAGGAAGACGTCGCGGCGCAGCTCAAGCAGCGCACGGCGGCCCTCGAGTCGGCTACCACGGTTCTCGAGGCGAGGCGCACCGAGTGGGTGCGCGATAAGCAGGAAGCGACGACCCGGCGCGACGCGCTTCGGCTGCAGTACCAGGATGTCAAGGCGCATCGCGACCGGATCGTCGATCTCGGGGAAGACGGCGTATGTCCGACCTGCCAACGGCTGCTCGGCGAACATTTCCGCGGAGTGCACGACGGCCTCGAGGAGCAACTCGAGACCATTACCGTAGACGGTCGCTATTTCTCGACCCGTCTCGAGCAACTCGAGAAGATGGAAGTGGAATTCAAGGAGCTCGAGGACCAGCGAAAGGTGATGGTCCAGCAGGTGAGCGAGCTCGAGCGGGCAATGACGCGTGCGCAGGCGGCGTCACAGGAACTGGGACTCGTGAGCCGCGAGCTGTCGCTCAAGGAGCAGCGTCACGACCAGATCGCAATTGAGCTGCGGAGCATTCCATCCGGATTCGACGAGCGTCGTTATGCAGAACTCGAGCGGGAACTCGACCGACTCAGTCCGCTCAACGAACAGGCGACGCGCCTCAGCGCCCGCGTCGATCGCGAGCCCGTGCTGCAGGCGGAATACCAGGATGTTTCACGCCGACTGGCCGATGCGCGCGCCACGGTGGATGGACTCACCGCTCGCCATGAAGAGACGCAGGTCTCCGAGGACGACATCCGGCGGCAGCGCCAGGAGTACGAGGAAGCGGTCGCCGCGCTCCGTCGCACGGAGCTCGAGCGCCAAGCGGCCATTCTCGATGAAGGACGAGCCGCCGAAGCGGTGTCGAACGCCGAACGCGCCCGTCAGGAGCTCGACCGCGCGCGGGAACTGCAGGCTCGCCTGGAGAGCGACCGGCGGGTGCATGAAGAACTCGATCGCGGCTACTCGGATCTTCGAAACGACCTGAACCTGCAACTGCGCCCCGAATTGTCCGACCTCGCGGCGGACTTCCTCGACGTGCTCACGGATGGTCGTTATGCGGAGCTGGAGATCGACGATGACTACAACGTCATCATGCTCGAGGCCGGCATTCCGAAGCCGGTTATTTCGGGTGGCGAGGAAGACCTGTTGAACCTCGTCCTCCGCCTTGCGATCTCCCAGATGATTGCGGACCGTTCGGGGCAGACCTTTGCGTTATTGATCCTCGATGAGATCTTCGGGTCGCTGGACGTCGACCGGCGGCTTCGCGTCGTGGGGCTGTTGCGACGTCTGTTGAGCCGGTTCGAGCAGATCATCGTGTTGACGCACATCGAGGACACGCGCGACGACATGGACCACAAGATCAACATCGCCCTCGACGACCGCACCGGGCATTCCGTGGTGCGGCAGGTCGATCTGGACGTCGTGCCGGATTACGATGATATCCGCGCCGAAATGCTCGCCGCGGGCGCCGAAACATGACGCTCGCCCGTCCGCCACGGCGCAGCAGTGACGCGACCGGGCCCGAGCGGGCGGATCACGACGACATCGCGGAATTGAACCGCGTCTTCAGCGACGCCTTCACCGAACGGTATCGCAAGGACGGCATGACCGGCGTGCGCGTGCCGCAGCTCAATCCCGTGATCTGGCGTTATGCAATGGACGACGCCGATGGCGGTGCGCTGATCTGGCGGAATGAACTCGGGGAAGTCATCGCGTTCAACATCGCCCATCAGTCGGGCGCCGAAGGGTGGATGGGGCCGCTCGCGGTGCATCCCGACTGGCAGGGTGTTGGACTCGGGAAGGCGGTCGTCCGGGCCGGAGCCGACTGGCTGGCCGCGCGACAGACGAAAGTGATCGGCCTGGAAACGATGCCGCGCACGATGGACAACATCGGCTTCTACTCGACGCTCGGCTTCGTCCCCGCCCGCCTGACGATTACCGTGACTCTGGACGCGGCTTCCGCCGATGCCCCCGTTGCCCTGCTGTCACGACTTCCGTCCTCCACGCGCGAGGACCTGATCGCCGCCTGTTCGGCGCTCACGACGGCGCGGATCGACGGGTACGACTACGCACGCGAGATCAGGCTCACCACTGAACTCGGGCTGGGTGACACCGTCTTGCTCGATCGCGGTGGCCGGATTCGCGGCTTCGCGATCTTCCATTCCATTCCGCTGGTGGAAGGGCGACCGCGCGAGGAGCTGCGGGTGCTGAAAATGGTGGTGGAGCAGGAGGACGACCTGGACGAACTGACACGGCTCCTGTCGCTCGCGACCCGCCGCACGGGCACGCGCCGCCTGGCGATCCGGAGCCAGGGTGATTATCCCGCCGCCTACCGTCGCCTCGTTAGGCTGGGCGCCCGCGTCCGGTGGACGGATCTGCGGATGGCGTTGGCGTCGCATCCTGAGCCAGTCGCCGAAAGTGGTGTGGTTTATTCCAACTGGGAAATATAGAGCCATTCCTGATCGCGAGCGTTCAATAAAAACCTGTGACCCGGATTGCACGAATCCGGCCGGTCACGCGAATCAGGCGAGAACAACATTTGCGATGAAACGCCACGTACTGCAGCGTGGGGATGTCGCGACCGCTCGGGAGCCGCGCATATTGTGATTCATTCGTTCGTTACTTCTTTGTCGCGGTACTCGTTCGCATTACGATACGCCAGATGATCACGAACACCCCAACACTCAGCAGCAAACTTATCCACCCTGGCGCATCGAGAAAAAATGTTCCCACTGCCCAGAGTACGAGCATTACGAGTCCGGCGATGAACCACACATCCATAGGGACTTATCCTATTTGACCGGCCACGGTTGTGCCGGTACATTGGCGAGCAACGACAGAAAACAAAGGGGCGAAGAGACCGATTTTTTGAGCCAACAAGTCCAACGAGGGGACCCGACACCAGTGTCGACGTCATGCCCCAGTGCGGGGAAGGCGGAAGCATCGTGAGGGCCTTACACCTATCGTTCGGGCTTCAAAAAACACT
>DASRPK010000161.1:0-2656 GCA_035646395.1 Gemmatimonadaceae bacterium
GGCGCCCGGGTTCCTTCGAGCTTGATCCCCAGCTGCTCCTCCAGCGCGAGGTGCAGTGGCGGCCGCTCCGGGTCCGGAGTAGTCGCCTGTGCCGGCGCGAACTTCAACTGGTAGCCGTAGTTGCCCGTCAGGTTCGTGCGGTTCAGAACCGGGCGATCGATGCCGGTGACGACCGGAACGGTGACCAGCGTCTGCGCCAGCCATTCCATCGGCGCGCCTCGCGCGATCAACTGGCCGGGTCCGAACTGGATCGCCCCGCAGTTCGGCGGCGGACTCGGCGGCGGCGGCTGCCCGGGTGCCGGTGGTGCCGGCATCGGCGGCGGTCCCGCTTTTCGGGCGGCCTCGCATTCCTCGTCGGGTGTCTTCCTCATCCCTGGTCCCAATACGCCGGGGCGCGCCATGGTCAGGACATAGACTGGCATCTCGCGCTTTTCCCAGTGCGCCCGCATCTTGAATCGTTCGGCGAGCATTCGCTGGATCATGAGACGCATTTCGGTTCCCGGCGTCTGGTCCCTTGTGGTCGCGACGACGTCGAACTTGTCGGTCGCAATCCATTCCGGACCGCCGGCAACCTGCTGCTCGAGCAGGTCGATTCCACTGTTCGGTCCGCCGGAGCCCGGCGACGCGTATGCGCGCCGGATGATGTTCTTCAGCGTGAGGTTCGTGGCGACATAACGTGCCGGCTGCATCTGTCCGCCGCCGCGCCCCCCCGGTCCCGTGGTGGCATTCGGCCGTACGGACACTTCGTCGAACGCCGGCAGCGTCGCTGGCGCCGGCAGGTCCTTCGTCTGCGGCGGCGGGTTGAGAGCCCCGACAGCGACCGGGGCGATGAATACGATCACGCCAGCAGCAGTCAGCAGGGCCCGTTTCAATGCGCCCGGAGTGGTCACCGTATCTTTCGTCATGATTTCCTCGATGCGCTTTTTCAGGTCGGACCCGGTCACCCCGGACACGCACGCCAACGGTGATTCAACGAAGAACTGACAGGTCTTCAGGATGCTTTCCGCGTACGCCTCGCGCTCGTTGCCGCGGCGAATCACTTCTTCGTCGCACGCGCGCTCGCGCTCGGTGATCAGCTGCGCGCCAATCCACCAGACCAGCGGGTGGAACCAGAAGACGGTCTGGACCACGAGGTGGAACAGCGCAGCACCGTTGTCGCCGCGGCGAAGGTGGCAGAGCTCGTGCGCGATCACCGCCTGCAGCTGCTTGTCGGTCAGCCGCTCGCCGATTGCCCGCGGCCAGAGCAGCACCGGACGAGCGATGCCGAAGATTCCTGGTTCGAGAAACGAGTCCGTGCACCGGAGCGGCAGCGGCGGTGACGAGCGCATGCTGCCTTCGAGCGCGCGCAGGATGGTTACTTCCCGCCCCGTGGTCATCGCGACCGCGTCGCGGGCAATCATCCGGATCCGGTACCAGTGCAACAGCGAGCGAAGAAGGAAGAACACCGCGCCTGCGGCCCACACGACGAGGAGGGTAGCCGGCAGCCAGCTCATAACCGTGGCGTCCGCGGCAGCGCGTGGCCTCGGCGTGCGAATCGCGACCCCTTCCTGGGAGAACGGCTGGCCGACGGCCTCGATGAGGACGGGTCCCTCGCGATAGGGAACGATCTCCACGACGCGCCACGAACTGTAGCCGCCGATCGCCACGAGCGCGGCAACCGGCACCAGGAATTTGGCCGAGGCCACGAACCAAATCCAGTACCGAAGCGCCGCGCTGTGGCGTTTCAGCAGCATCGCGACAACGACCGCCGCCGCCGCGAACAGCGTGGACTGCCAGAGGTGGTCGCCAGCCAGGGCCAGAAGCTCCCGGGTCGAGATCCACTCAGTCATCGCGGCTTCTCCTTTTTCGACAGCTTGCGAATCAGCTGCTCCGCCTCCTGCACGTCGTCGAGCGTCAGCTTCCCGGTCTCGACGAGGTGGGCGACGACGGGCTGGGGACTTCCGCCAAAAAAGCTCAGGAGATCATCGATAAGCCGCCGCTGGGCGGCGTTGCGGGAGATGCTGGCTTCGAAGATGTGCGCGTTGCCGATCTTCTTCAGCCGGCGAATCGCCTTCTTTCCCTCGAGGCGATAGACCATGGTCTGCACCGTGGTGTAGGCGGGGCGGTCCTTCTCGGGAAACGCCTCTTGAATCTCGCGCACCGACAAGGCGCCGCGCGACCAGAGGGCGTCCATCACCTGCAGCTCCAGCTTGGTCAGTCGGGGAAGAGCCATGCACGCTCCTATACGTGTGGTGATATCTACTACACGTGTAGGAGCTTCGTCAACAGTACTCGGGGGGGATAGCTAGAGGGACGGGAAAAGTGCTACACCTGGCGCGGGTGACGTTGCGGGCGAGGACAACATGACGACGAGTCGAAGACGCAGTCTCGTGGCAATCGCGCTGAGTATTGCGTTCGGAAGTCTTGCCGCCTGCTCGACAGAGGATCCAGCGAAAGATCAGAACCTGTCCGCCACGATCGCTTCTTCCAAACGGATGGCGGACGGTAAAGAGTGGACGACTGCGAATCTGAACGTCAGCACCTCGGCATCCTATTGTTACGACGATGCGGAATCCAACTGCGGTCGATATGGTCGCTTGTATACGTGGGAATCGGCGCAGCGAGGATGTCAGTCGTTAGGAGATGGATGGCGGTTGCCGACCGACGACGAGTGGCG
>DASRPK010000162.1:0-3245 GCA_035646395.1 Gemmatimonadaceae bacterium
GCTTCGTACGGGCTCTGATACCCTTGCAGGATTCGTGAGCCGCAGGTCGTTGGCAGCCCTAACGTGGCGATGTTGTCCTTTACCGCGACGGGCACTCCATGGAGAGCGGACGTGGGACGTGGGAGGTGGGAGAACCCTGCATCTGATTCTCGCTGATCAAGGGCGCGGGCTTCAGCCAATGATGCCTCACGATCCTCATACAACGTGATGTTCAGCGCTTCCCTGCCCGCGCCCACTTCGTCGGCGCGACGGAAGGCTGCCTCCACCGCGGCGACGGCGCTCAAAGTCACGGCGCGCGCTCTCCCTGGTCTTCGTGCGTCGCAAGGCGCGGTACGAGAAAGAAGCCGTCCTTCATTTGCGGCGCAAAACTTTCGCGCGGAACGGACAGCGGGATGGGAGTACCTGCCGTATCGTCCCGCATCGGAGTAGAAGATCCGGTTTCTCCCACGTCCCACGTCCCACGTCCACCTTCCACCGCTTCGAGCACCTCCATGTGCGCCAAAATCCCGTTCAGCTCTGCAACGAGAGACGGCAGCCGAGCGGGATCGATGGCAAGGCGTGCGAGCGCCGCGACATGCAAGACGTCGTTCTCACTGACCGCCATCACTCCTCTCCGCGCTCGAGACCAGCGTACGCCACCACCAGGCGCTTTCGGCCAATCGCCTCGTCGTCGAAGTCGACCGTCACCTTGGTCTCCTTCCCCACCCCGCTCAACTCGTAAATCGTGCCGCTGCCAAAGCGCGCGTGCTTCACGCGCTCACCCTTCACGAAGCGTGGTGAGTCCTGAGATACGTCTTCTTCCGAGACCTGTCCGCGAGGCGGCGTGCGCCGAGCCCAGGGTGGCTCACGGTTTCCCCAATCGACCGGTGTGCCCGGCCGGCGATCGGCGGCTGACGGACGATCCCACTGCTGGGCGCTGCCGCGCAGCTTGATCGTGGCGCGATCGCGCACGAGGCCCGCCGGGATCTCGCTCAGGAAACTGGAACGGAGCGAGGGCATCGTTTCACCGTTCCGCCGGCGGCTGCGGGCGTGCGAGATGAACAGCATGTCTTCGGCGCGCGTCACGCCGACGTAGAACAATCGTCGCTCCTCTTCGAGCGACTCCGGATTATCCATCGACCGCGACAAGGGGAAGAGTCCTTCCTCGAGGCCGGTGAGGAACACCACCGGGAACTCCAGCCCCTTCGCGTTATGCAGGGTCATCAACGTGACTGCGTCGGCGTTCGGATCCAGCGCGTCGGCGCTGGTGACCAACGTCGCCTTCTGGAGGAAATGATCGAGCGGCGTCAACCCGATCTCACCTTCCTCGTCCTGTACCGTTTCCACGGCGCCAGCGATCAACTCCCGGACGTTGTCGGGCCGTTCGTTTGCCCCCGGCCCTTCGGCGCGGAGATGATTCTCGTAGCCGATGGCCAGCACCAGGTCGCGCAGCAATTCGCTGACCGATGACTCCTTCGCCTTCTCGTGAAAGCGATGGACCAGCGCCGAAAACTCGGTCAGTGCCTCACGAGTAGATGGGCGCAGCGCCGCCGCGAACTTCGCGTGCGTCGACGCCGAAAGGAGCGGAATCCCTGCACTCGCGGCGAATGATGCCAGCGAATCCAGCGTCGTGTCGCCGACACCGCGACGTGGCGCGGCGATCGCGCGACGGAATGCCTCGTCATCGGCGGGATTGGCGACGATGCGAAGCCACGCCAGCAGGTCCTTGATCTCGCGACGATCGTAGAAGCGGATCGCACCTACCAGGCGGTATGGAATCTGGTGGCGCCGAAGCGCCTCTTCCATCGTCCGGCTCTGGGAATTCGTCCGGTACAACACCGCGAAGTCCCGCAGCGGCCTGCCCTTCGCTGCATAACGACGGTCGCTGATCTCCTCCACCACGAAGTCGGCTTCGTCCCGCTCGTCGAGCGCAGCGACGACCTGCACCGTGTCACCGGCGGGACGCGTCGTGCGCAACGTCTTCCCCTTGCGCGACGTGTTTGGCTGGATCGCCGCGTTGGCCACGGCGAGAATCTGCGGCGTGGAGCGGTAGTTCTCTTCGAGCCGGACGACTTTCGCGCCTTCGAAGTCGTGCTCGAAGTCAAGGATGTTCCGGATGTCGGCGCCACGCCATCCATAAATCGACTGGTCGTCGTCACCGACCACGGTCACGTTGCCGTGTTCCTTACCGAGCAGCGACACAAAACGGTATTGCGCCCGGTTCGTGTCCTGGTACTCGTCGACCAGGATGTGCTTGAATCGCCGCTGGTACTTCTGGAGGACGTCCGGATTCTGTTCGAGGATGTGCACCGGCAGGACGAGGAGGTCGTCGAACGAGACGGCGTTTGCCTGACGAAGCGCGACATCGAGCTCGCGATATACCTGCGCCGCCGCCTTCGAGAACGGGTCCATCGCCAGCTTTTCATATTCGACTGACGAGACCAGTGCGTTCTTGGCGTCGGAGATCGCGGCAATGATCGCCTGCGGCGGCCGGTCCTTCGGCGAGATGCGCAACCGCTCCATGACATGCTTGACGGCGGAGAGCGAGTCGTCCTCGTCGTAAATCGTGAAGGCCTGGGTGCGTTGCACGAGGCTGGCGTGGATCCGAAGGATCCGCGCTCCTATAGCATGGAACGTTCCGCTCCACATCCCCGCCGGTTCGGACCCCAGCAGGTCGCCAATGCGACGGCGCATTTCCCCGGCGGCCTTGTTGGTGAACGTCACCGACAGGATCGAATGCGGCGCCACCCCCTCATGCTCGATCAACCGCGCCACGCGACGGGTGAGTACGCGCGTCTTCCCTGAACCGGCTCCCGCAAGGACGAGCAACGGTCCTGAACCATGCTCCACCGCTTCCCGCTGCGCGGGATTCAATCCCGACAGCAGGTCGCCACGCACATCAACTGAAGTCATGCAGGAAAAATAAACTCGAACCGGGCTCCACGTTCGGACGGGACCAGGCTAAGCGATCCGCGATGCCATTCGGCCACGATCCGCTCAGCCAGCGCGAGTCCTATGCCCCAGCCGCGCTCTTTCGTGGTAAACCCGGCCTCAAACACGCGCTTGCGTAGCTCGCGCGGAACACCGGGACCGTCGTCGCTCACGCGAATCCGGATATCGCCCTCGGGAAGGCGGGTACCCTCCACCACGACCTGTCCCCCGCGGCCGGCGAGCGCATCGATGGCGTTTTTTACCACCGCTTCCAGCGCCCACTCGATCAGTACCGCGTCGCCCTTCATCTCGAGGTCGCCCGACGTCTTCAGTTG
>DASRPK010000163.1:0-34945 GCA_035646395.1 Gemmatimonadaceae bacterium
CAATCGAACGCGGAAGATCTCGCCGATCTGTTCGAACTGGAAACCGACAAGCTTCGCAACCAGTACGAGCAGGTGCAGCGCGGTGAGCAGCAGCAGGCGCAGCAACAGGTAGATGAGACGCTCGAGAAGCTGAAGCAGCTCGCGGCACGGCAGCAACAGGAGAACGAGCGAGCCCGCCAGCGCCAGCAGAACATGCAACAGCAGGGCGGGGGCAGCGGCGGTGGTGGTGGACAACGCCAGCTCGCCGACCAGGCAGATAGCCTCGCCCGCCAGCTGGAGCGCCTGGCTCGCGAGCAGCAGAACCAGCAGATGGCGGAGAGCGCGCGTCGGTTGCAGGAAGCGGCCAACGAAATGCGGCGCGCGGCGTCGCAGCAGGGGCAAGGGTCGGCGTCTGGTTCAGCCGCCGAGCAGCTCGAGAACGCGCGTCGCCTCCTGGAGGAATCCAGGGAGTCGAGCCAGACGGGCGGAATCGAGGACGCCGCGCGCCGGGCGGAAGCGCTGGCGGACAAGCAGCGCGAAGTGGCCCGGGACGTCCAGGACCTGCCTAACGCCGGCGCGTCGCGCAGCGAGCGCGAACAGCGACTTGATGACCGGAAGTCGGAAATGGCCGGAGAGGTGCAGAAGCTGCAGGAGGACGTCGAGCGGATGGCCCGCGACCAGGCGCGCGAGCGCCCGGATGCGGCGCGTGACCTGCGCGAGGCCGCGCGCGGAATGCGTGAGGGCCGGTTGCGTGACAAGATCCAGTTCTCGCGCGGCGTTATGCGGCAGGGCGCCGCGGATTATTCGCGCAACTTCGAACAGGGGATTACAGACGACCTGGATTCGCTGAATGCGCGCCTCGACCGTGCCAACGACGCCGCGTCAGGCGCCGGCGGCCAGCGCAACGCCGACGATGCGCTCGATCGTGCGCGCGACCTGGTACGCGGTCTGTCATCGCTCGATAACAGGATGCGCGACCGTGAGAACCGGGCCGGCTCGCAGAATCCACAGGGCCAACAAGGACAGCAGGGCCAGCAAGGACAACAAGGGCAGCAACAGGGTCAGCAAGGCCAGCAACAGGGCCAGCAAGGGCAGCAACAGGGCCAGCAGGGACAGCAGGGACAGCAGGGGCAACAAGGCCAGCAGGGACAGCAGGGACAGCAGGGACAACAGGGACAACAGGGCCAGCAGGGACAACAGGGCCAGCAGGGACAACAAGGTCAGCAAGGTCAGGGGCAGCAGGGACAACAAGGCCAGCAAGGGCAGGGACAACAGGGCCAACAAGGACAGCAGGGACAGGGCGGACAACAGGGACAGGGCCAGGGTCAGGGGCAGCGCGGCCTGGATCCAGCCGGCGGCAATCGCAGCAACTCGCCGATGAGCGGCGGCGGTGCTCAGGGCGGCGGCGTTTATACCGGTGAAGACATTCGCCAGTACGGGCGCGAGCTGCGGGGGCAGCGTGAGGCGGCCGAGGCATTGCGTCGCGAACTGCAAGGCCAGGGTCGCAACGTGGAAGAGCTCAACGACCTGATTCAGCAGCTACGGGCGCTGGAAGGCGGCAAGGCGTTCAACGATCCGGAAGAGCTGGCCCGGCTGCGCGGCGCCGTGGTGCAGGGCTTCAAGGAGTACGAGTTCACCCTGCGCCGGCAACTCGGCGCGGCCGAGGTCGATCGCCCCGCGTTAGGCGGAAATGAAAACGTTCCCGCCGGCTACCGGGACATGGTCAACGAATACTTCAAGTCGCTGTCGAAAAAACCGGCCACGCCGCCGGCCACCACGAAAAAGCCGGAGCCGCCGAAAAAATGACCGCCACCGCCACGCCATCGGAAACCCGGTCCACGCGACCGGCGCCTGACGAGTACGCGCCGTATTACGGACGGTACATCGAGAAGGTCCCCGATGGGGACGTCGTGCGCACGCTCCGCGAGCACCGGGAGACCACGTCAGCGTTCCTGCGCGGGATCCCGGACGCGAAGGGCGGCCATCGGTATGCGCCCGACAAGTGGAGCATCCGCGAGGTGGTCGGGCACCTGAGCGACTGTGAACGCATCTTCGCGTATCGCGCCCTCCGGTTCGCCCGTGCCGACGAAACACTGCTCCCGGGATTCGATGAAAACGAGTTCGTGAAACGCGCGCGCCTCGACGAACGCCCGATGACGAGCCTCATTGCGGAACTCGAGGCGGTGCGGGGAGCCACCGTGGCGCTGTTCGACGGATTGTTCCCCGACGAATGGTCGCGCGTGGGAAATGCGAACGGAAAGGCGATGTCGGTGCGGGCTCTCGCGTGGACTATCGCGGGACACGAATTGCACCACCTGGGAATTCTCAGAGAGCGGTATCTCTGAGCCACGCGAGGCTGGAAGGCAGCGGTGCGCAGAAGGGCTGAGGGATCGAAATCCTCAGCCCTTTCGCTTTACACTCCAACCTTCTCGCGAGCCTCGAGCCTAAGCTTCATGTGGCGTCCTCGGCGTATCGTGGAGCCTTACCGCAGCCTGCTTCGCACGCAACCTCAGGTTCAGCATCTCCACCAGGAACGAGAAGAACATCGCGAAGTACGTGTACCCCTTCGGGATGTGCTGGCCGAATCCTTCGGCGACGAGGTTGGTGCCGATCAGGACGAGGAACGACAGGGCAAGCATCTTGATCGTCGGGTGACGGTCGACGAAATCGCTGATGGCGGTGGCGGCGGCCAGCATGATGCCCAGCGCCACGACGTTGGCCGCGATCATGATTTGCACTTCGCTGACCATGCCGACGGCGGTGATGACCGAGTCGAGCGAGAACACGATGTCGATCAGCATGATCTGGATGATGACAGCGACCAGCGAGCTGGCGACTTTCCGCCCCTCGGCATCGTCGTCAGCTCCTTCCAGCTTGCCGTGAATCTCGAAGGTCGCCTTTCCGATCAGGAACAAGCCGCCGAACAGCAGGATCAGGTTTCGTCCGGTGAACTCGATGCCGGCGATGGTGAACAGCGGAGTCGTCAGGCGTACGATCCATGCGATCGAAAGCAGCAGCATGATCCTCGTGACGAACGCGCCCGCGAGCCCCAGTTTGCGCGCCTTCGCCTGTTCGGCCTTCGGCAGCTTTTGCGAAAGGATCGAAATGAAGATGATGTTGTCGACGCCGAGGACGATCTCGAGTGCGGTGAGCGTGAGGAGGCCCACCAATGCATTCGGGTCGGTAATCCAGTCCATGCGTATTTCCGCGGTGAACGTAGGACGGCCTGTGTCGCAGCGGGGATTAAGTTAGTGAACCGCGCGGTTTGTCTCCCATCCCCCGAACGATGACGGATCCTCGCTTTCCAACCGGCCGCTTCGCTGCCCCCGATCAGTTCACCCGGGAATCTCGCGCGCAAGCGATCGCCACCATCGCGGAAACGCCGCGCCGCCTTCGCGAGGCCGTCCAGGGGCTCGACGAAGACCAGCTCGACACGCCATATCGGGAAGGAGGATGGACGTTGCGGCAGGTGGTCCACCATGTCCCGGATAGCCACATCAACGCCTATATCCGGCTCAAGCTGGCACTGACAGAGCCGACGCCGGTGATCAAGCCATACGACGAAGCGTCATGGGCGATGCTGGTCGATACCACCGCGGTTCCGATCGACGTGTCGTTGAACCTGCTCGATGCCGTACACACGCGCTTTGTGGCGATTCTCCTTGCGATGAAAGACGAGGATTTCCGTCGCGAATACGTGCATCCCGAAACCGGCCGTCATGCGCTCGATCATCTTGTCGCCCTGTACGCCTGGCACGGACCGCATCACATCGCGCACATCACGACGACTCGTCAGCGATTGGGCTGGTAGGCGTCAGGGTAGGTCTCTCATCGCGTCAGGCACAGCCTTACGTTAGAGTTCCGCGCACTCTGCCATTAATTGGGCAGGACCTTTCCGGAGACAGAATGAGACCGCTGGCCCGACTGCTGGCACTTGCTGTACTCACGCTTTCCGCCATTCCGAGTACGGCTCGTGCGATTCCGGCGTTCGCGCGAAAATACCGAGTGAGCTGCAGCCAGTGCCATGCGCCGGTGCCACGGCTCAACGCATTCGGCGAGGCGTTTGCTGCGAACGGATTCGAGTTCGCGGTGGGGGAGCCACCACGCGACACCGTCGGCACCGGCGACGCGCTGCTGCGATTGCAGAATGACCTGCCGCTCGCAGTACGATATGACGCCTACGTGCGCGCGCAGAACAAGCCGACCGGTGGCCAGAACTCGATCGACCTGCAGACACCGTGGGTGATCAAGTTGCTGAGCGGTGGCCAGCTCGCGGACAAGGTCAGCTACTACATGTATTTCCTGCTGAGCGAGCGCGGTGAAGTCGCCGGCCTGGAAGACGCCTACGTGCAGTTCACCGACGTCATGGCATCGGGTGTGAGCCTGATTGTCGGGCAGTTCCAGGTGTCTGACCCCTTGTTCAAGCGCGAACTCCGGCTCGAATACGAGGACTACCAGCCCTACCGCGTCCGCGTCGGCATGGCGAGCGCCGACCTGACATACGACCGTGGTATCACGGCGCTCTGGTCGCCGCGCGCCGGTACCGACGTCGCCCTCGAACTGGTGACAGGACAAGGTCTCAACCAGGCGTCCGCCAACCGGCAGTTCGACACCGATGATGCCAAAAGCACGGTCATCAGGCTGTCGCAGGACATCGGATCGCTGCGGGTCGGCGCGTTCGCCTATCGCGGCTACGAGTCCGGTGGCGGCGCACGGAACACGATCACCATGTGGGGTCCGGACGCCACGGTACCGTTAGGAAGCTTTGGCGAGATCAACGCCAGCTATGTCCGCCGGGTGGATCGGGACCCGTTCTTCAGCAGCTGTTCGGTCGCCGACCCCTGTCCCGGCAACGCGACCGTGCCGTTCGGCACCACCGTGAACTCCGGATTCGCCGAGGCTATCCTCTGGCCCCAGGGACCCACGGGTCGGCTATTCTTCACGGCGCTCTACAACTGGATCGACTCCGACCGTCCGGTCGTTTCGCTCCGACTTGGTGAACAGGACGAGGGTGTGGGGTATCTGTCGAAGTACAACACGGTGGCTACGGGCATGCATTACCTGTACAAGCGGAATATCCGGCTCATGGGCGAACTTGGCTGGGACGTGGAGCGCGAGCAGGCGCGCTTCATCCTCGGCTCGATGTTCGCATTCTGATGCGTACGCTCTCTCTCCTCTGGTGTGCCGCCGGCACGGTGGCCGTCCTGGGCTCGTTTGCCGCTGGTCCCCAGGACACCGGCCCCACGCCGGCCCAGTTGGCGTTAGGCGACAGCGTGTACCACGGCCGCGTTGGTGGCGCGCTCTGCTTCGTGTGCCATGGGCCCACGGGGAAGGGCGTGAAGGGCACCGGGCCCGATCTCACCGACACGGAATGGTTGAACGCGGACGGAAGCGTCGCGTCCATCGAGAAAGTCATTGCGGAAGGCGTCGCGAAGCCGAAGAAGCATCCGGCACCCATGCCACCGAAGGGCGGCGGTCAACTGACCGACAGCCAGATCAAGGCCGCGGCGGCCTATGTCTATTCACTCAGTCACCCCACGAAGTGATGATGAGAGTTCGCACGTTCGCGAGTTGTTGGCTCATCGCCGTAGCACTCGGGTTGCAGGCAACGGCAGAAGCAGCAGCCCAGTCCGCGGCCCCCCAGTCGCCCACGATTGTCATCGTCGTCAGGCACGCCGAACGTGCGCCGGGCTCCGGCGATCCACCCATTTCCGACATCGGACAGCAACGCGCGACGACGCTGGCGGAGATCGGGAAGCTCAGTGGTGTGTCAGCGATCATTACCACGCAACTGCAGCGCACGCGCCAGACCGCGGCCCCGCTGGCCGAAGCACTGAAGATCACGCCCGTTGTGGTTCCCGCGCAGGCCGACGTCGCCAGGCACGCGGCAGAAGTGGCGGCCGCTGTCCGCCAGCAGGTGGGGAAAACGGTGCTGGTCGTCGGCCATAGCAATACGGTTCCGGCGATCGTTGCCGCGCTCGGGGGTCCGAAGCTTCCCGATCTCTGCGAGACGGAGTACGACAGTCTCGTCACGCTGGTCCTCGAGGCCGGAGGGAGCGTGCGGATCGTCAGGACGCGCTTCGGGGCAGCAACCCCGGTGGACGCGGCCTGCGCCTCCATGCGTTAGGCATCAGCGACGGGCCGGAGGCGGCGCGGCAGGCATTGTCGCCTCCACCCGTTCAGCGACGTCACGGGGCAGGTCCGACAGGTGCTCCTGGATGATCACCCAGCGGTCTTCACGACGGTTCCAGACGGAAGTCCATGCCCCGCCCAGGACGTGCGGCTTCCCCTCCGGCGTCCAGTGCGGAATCGTGTATCGGGCCGTGACGACTGCTGCATCACGTGAAAGCACGTCGATCTTCATCGCCCCCCACGTCCACGACGGCTGTCGCATGAACTGACCGGCGGTCTGCCAGAACGTGGACAGCGCACGGCGCACCGAGTCGCGCCCCACGGTGAAGCCTCCCGAAGCGGCCGAAACGACCTCGCCGGTGTCCGGATACAACTTCATGAATCGCGTTACAGGGTCGCTGCCGTCGAAAGTGTAGGTAGTGGTGAGTAAGGTGCGGATCGAATCCGCAATCGCGTCCCGCTCCTGAACCGACATTTCGTCCCTCGGCTCGTTGTTCGTGGAACAGCCGAGTACGAGAGCGACTATCAGGGCGTCGAAGCAGGCGACGGAATGATGGCGGCGCATGGTAGGTTGGGATTGCCAACGGGAAGGAATGCCAACAGAGTTCTACAGCCGGTCGAACGCGGGAGACCCGATGATACGGACCTTGGTCGCGCGATTCACCCTGACGACGCTCGCAGCGATAGCCTGCAGCCCTTCGTCACAACCGGCTGCCTCCAGCCAGGCCGAAACGTCGAGAACCCTCGAACAAGCGAAAGCTCGGGCGCAGGACCTCGCGAATTCGACCCAGAGTTATCAGCCGGTGCGGTTCGTCTCGGCGATCGAGCAGGTCCGCGCACCGCGGCCTGTGCTCGAGCCGAAGCCGGACGTGGTGGTGAAACAGGGCACGGATTCGGTCTCGGCAGACCCAGTCCCAGTGCCAGCGACCGTGCAAGAGGAACCGGCTGCAGTAGCCCAGATCGACTCCTCTGTTCATACGACTGTCGCACCACGCGTCCCCTCGATCATTCCGCGTGAAGCGCCTCTGCCCGCTGCCGTTGGCGGCGGCACTGGCGAGTGGCGCGGGAACGATCCGGGACCCGACATGGGAACAACAATCGGCGTGGTGCTGCGTGGAGGGCGTGTCGATCCCGGACATTGTCCGCGTCATCCTCGACCGCCGAGCCAGATTCCGAACAGGATTCCACGGCGCTGATGCAAGACGGGGCCGCGACACTCGCGGCCCCCTCTGTTCACAATCCCCTGATATTCAGGTGAACCTCGTCTCCCGGCGCGACGTTGATGCGCTCTGAGACCGGCGTGACATTTCCGCCGATAGGGTCAGCCAGGAACTGCAGGACGCTGACCCCAAACACGTATTGGCGCGGAATCGTGAAACGCGACGTTGCCAGGCCGCGCGCGGTTCCCATCCTGATGCGCTGCAGGCCCTGCAAGAGATAAACGTTGTGGTCCAGGTAATTGTCGTTCTTCACGACCAGTATCGTGGACTCTTCGGGGGTAGTCGAAGCACTACGCCTCCCTGCACAGCCACCCAGCGTGAGAGACAGCCCAAGAAGCGCTGTCATGAAGATTGTGCGACGCATGGTAGGTCTCCTGGTACAGTTGTGCACGGGTTGATACCCCCCTGAACGGCGATGGGTCGCGAATGTTCCCAACGCTGGCGAATTACCGGTCGCACCGGCCATTATGCCCCCTCATCGACGGAACCGACGAGGAATAAAACTGTGCTGAGAAAGGAATACCCCGACCATCACGATGCCGAGATCATCCTGCAGCTGTACGATCTCCGCCGTGAGGCCGTTATGCGCGAAGCGCGAGCTGCCGTCTATTCCCGGTTTCGCCCGCAGAACATGGAAGAGGCAGTCGCTGTGCTGAAGCAGGACCATCCACTCAACACGGCATTACGGCAAGTGGTGGGCTACTGGGAGATGGTCTACGGAATGATGAAGTGGGGCATCCTGCACCCCGATTTTGCCCTGGAAAGCACCGGCGAGGGCATGGTGTTGTACGCGAAAATGGAGCCCTATATCGAGGAAGTTCGTGCCGCAAAAACGGGCGTCCAGTTCCTTAATTCGGAGTGGGTCGCGACGCATACCGAGGCAGGGAAGAAGCTCATGGAGCGCCTCCGGCCGCGATTCGCGCCGGCAGCGGCGACGCGCTGAGCGTACCCGGCTCGTATCGGAGTCTGCTGGCGGGAGCAATCGACTACGCTGGATTGTTTCCGCCGGCGTCGCTGAGCATGAGCGACGCCGTTATGGAATATGCGGAGCATCGCAAAGCCGACGACAGCTGGGCCCTGGGCAGATTCGTCGTGCCGTTCCCGCGCTGGAATGACCTCATGGCGAGTTTCGAGTCCGTTGCATCGACCGACGAATCATGGCCGGTAAGCCTGCTGGCGTCGGCATATGACTCGGATCGAATCTGCGAGCTCGCCGAGCATTCCACGGAACTGCGTGTCGAGTCAGTCGAGACAAAGGCCACTACGATCGCCGACCTGGTCGGCGTGCAGCCGATGGTTGAGCGGGGTCTCTCGGTATTCGTGGAGCCGACCCGGCTCTCGGAGTTCGAGGAGATGGTGATCGGCTTGAAGCGGGCCGGTGCCGCGGCAAAAATCCGCACGGGTGGCATAACCGCCGATGCATTTCCCACGGCGGAGCAAATTCTTTCCTTCATGAAGGCCTGCCGGAAGGCGGGACTCCGCTTCAAGGCGACCGCCGGCCTGCATCACGCCGTGCGTGGAGAGTACCGGCTGACGTACGAGCCATCTCCACCCGTTGGCGAGATGTTCGGCTTCCTGAATGTCGCCTTCGCCGCGGCGCTGCTGCTGTCGGGACGGCCGGATTCTGTCGTCATGAGCGCGCTGCTCGAACGAGCAGCGGATGCATTCGAGTTCACGAACGACGGCGCGCGGTGGCGCAACAACTGGCTGACGTCGGCCGAGCTCGACGCGGCCCACAACGAGTTCTTCATCGGCTTCGGCTCCTGTTCATTCCGCGAGCCCATGGCGGATATCGGCCTTGGAACGGCACGGAGCGAATGACGAACGAAACGCATCGCGCCGACCTCGCGTCGTGGGTCGAATCCGCCACCGGCAACACTCCGTACCCGATCCAGAACCTGCCGTTAGGCATCTTCCGGCGTCGCGAGGCCGATGAGCAGTGGCGCGCCGGGGTCGCCATCGGCGACGAAGTGCTCGACCTGGCGGCCGTCTCCCGTGTCGGGTTGCTGTCGGGAGCCGCGGGTCGCGTTGGCGCCCGGTGCGCGTCGCCATCGCTGAACGGCGTGCTTGCCCTCCAGCCCGCGGACTGGAGCGCCCTGCGCCACCAGGTCAGCCGCCTGTTGCGCAGCGACACGACCGAGGGCGAACGGGCGCGACGCCACCGGCATGAAGTCATGGTGGAGGCGGCAGACATCGAGATGACGATTCCGGCCGCCGTCGGCGACTATACCGATTTCTACGCGTCGATCTCGCACGCAACAAATGTCGGAACCATGATGCGGCCGGACAACCCGCTCCTGCCTAACTACAAGTGGGTACCGATCGGGTATCACGGACGGTCGTCGTCGCTGGTGGTCAGCGGCACGCCAGTACGTCGGCCGCTCGGGCAGACGTCCGCGGACGGGAAGGGCGCCCCTTCGTTCGCGCCCAGTGCCCGCCTCGATTATGAAGCGGAGATCGGTTTCCTGATCGGCACCGGTAACGTCCTCGGCGAGCCGGTTTCCATACGTCAGGCGGAACAGCTGATCTTCGGCCTCTGTCTCCTCAATGATTGGTCGGCTCGCGACATCCAGGCGTGGGAATACCAGCCGCTCGGCCCATTCCTGTCCAAGAACTTCGCCACGTCGCTGTCACCCTGGGTGGTGACGCTGGAGGCGCTTGCGCCTTACCGCGTGGCTTCCGCTTCTCGCGCCGAAGGAGATCCGGCGCCTCTGCCATATCTCTCCGATCCAGGGCAGGAAGAACGCGGAGCGTTCGACGTGAAGCTCGAGGTCCTGCTGCAGACGCGTCACATGCGCGACGAGAATCGCCCCGGCGTCCGGCTCTCGATGTCTACGCTGGCAGACCTCTACTGGACGCCCGCCCAACTTGTGGCTCACCACACCAGCAACGGCTGCAACCTTCGGCCCGGCGACCTGCTCGGCAGCGGCACTGTCTCCGGCGCGTCACGCGACTCGCGTGGCTGCCTGCTGGAACTGACGTGGCGCGGCACGGAACCGTTCCGCCTGCCTAACGGCGAAGAACGCCGGTTCCTGGAAGATGGCGACGAAGTCACGCTGCGCGGGTGGTGTGAGCGGGATGGATTCGCGCGCATCGGCTTTGGAGACTGCACCGGTATCGTCCTGCCGGCACCGACACCTTGAACCTGACCTGACCGATGCAATTCATCACGACGGAAAATGCGCCCGCGGCCGGAGGACATTACTCCCAGGCAGTTGTTCACAACGGCTTCGTGTTTGTCGCGGGGCAACTCGCCTTCGTGCCCGGCCAGAAGGAACATCGCCCGGGCCCGATCACCGATCAGACCGAGCGCACGCTCAGAAACATCGAAGCGATCCTGCAAGCCGCCGGCAGTGGCCTGGACAAGGTGGTGCAGATGACGATCTACGTCTCCGACATGGAAATGTGGGGCGACGTGAACGCCACCTACATGCGCATCATGGGCTCACACAAACCTGCGCGCGCGATCGTTCCCGTGAAGGAGCTGCATTACGGATACGGGATTGAGATACAGGCGATTGCTACTACCTGAACAGGATGGGAGATGGGAGATGGGAGATGGGAGAAAAACTTCCCGATCGGATTTCTGCCAACTCAGTGGTTGATCCGGCGTTGAAGGGGATTTCAGATCTCCCATCTCCCATCTCATGTTCGTTTCTACATATTTTCCGTCATCGCCTTCGCAAACCCACTACAACTCATGAGGGTTGCGCCCGGCATCATCCGCTCGAAATCGTACGTCACGCGCTTCTGCGCGATTGTCTTCTCCAATGAGGAGATGATCAGGTCTGCTGCCTCGTTCCAACCCATGTAGCGGAACATCATCTCGCCGGACAGGATCACCGAACCCGGGTTCACCTTGTCCTGGTTGGCGTATTTTGGTGCGGTACCGTGGGTCGCCTCGAAGATGGCGTGGCCGGTGACGTAGTTGATGTTCGCGCCCGGCGCGATGCCGATGCCGCCGACCTGTGCGGCGAGGGCGTCGGAGATGTAGTCGCCGTTCAGGTTCGGGGTCGCGATCACGCCGTATTCCTTCGGCCGGGTCAGGATCTGCTGCAGGAACGCGTCGGCGATCGAATCCTTGATGACCATGCCGTTAGGCAGCGTGAGCCACGGTCCGCCATCGATCTCCACGCCGCCGAATTCCGTCCTGGCGAGTTCATAGCCCCAGTCGCGGAACGCCCCCTCGGTGTACTTCTGGATGTTGCCCTTATGGACGAGGGTGACGCTCGTGAAGCCGTGCTCGATGGCGTACGCGATTGCCGATCGCATGAGACGATTCGTCCCCTCGGCCGACATCGGCTTGATACCGATGCCACTCGATTCCGGGAACCGGATCTTCGTCACGCCCATCTGCTCGCGAAGGAACGCGATGACTTTCTTCACCTCGGGAGTCCCTTCGGCCCACTCGATGCCGGCGTAGATGTCCTCGGTGTTTTCCCGGAAGATCACCATGTTCACGTCTTCGGGTCGCTTCACGGGGGAGGGAACACCGGTGAAGTACCTGACTGGTCGCACGCACGCGTAGAGATCGAGCTGCTGCCGAAGCGCGACGTTGAGTGAGCGGAACCCACCGCCCACCGGAGTCGTGAGTGGCCCCTTGATCGCGACCAGGTGCGTGTGGATCGATTCGAGTGTCTCGTCAGGCAGCCAGTTGTCCAGCTTCTCCTTGGACTTTTCCCCGGCCAGTACTTCCAGCCATTGGATGCTGCGCCGCCCGCCGTACGCCTTCTGCACGGCCGCGTCAAACACGAGTTGCGACGCGCGCCAGATGTCCGGCCCTGTGCCGTCCCCCTCGATGAAGGGAATGACGGGATGATCGGGAACCGTGAGGACACCACCGGCCATCGTTATGCGTTCGCCTGCCATCGTAGTCATTAGGAGTGAATCGTGAATGGTGAATCGTGACCCGCCTGCCCGCCTACCCGTTTACCCGTCTACCCGTCTACCCGTCTACCCGTCTACCCGTCTACCCGCCTACCCGTTTACCCGTAAACCTCAAACACCCCCGCCGCTCCCATTCCGCCACCGATGCACATTGTCACGAGACCGTGACCGCCACCACGGCGGCCAAGTTCGTGCACGAGCTGCGTGACCAGCTTTGCGCCCGTCGCCCCCAACGGATGGCCTAACGCGATCGCCCCGCCGTTCACGTTCAAGCGGTCGTCCGGGAAGCCCAGTTCACGCTTTACCGCCAGTGCCTGCGATGCGAAGGCTTCGTTGAATTCGATCAGGGCAATGTCGGAAATCTGGACGCCGGCGCGCTTGAAGGCTTTCGGCACCGCTTGAATAGGGCCCACGCCCATGACATCAGGTTCGACGCCGGCCGCGGCGAAGCTGGCGAAACGGGCCAGCGCTTTGAGTCCGTGCGCCTTGGCATAGTCGCTGCTCACCACCAGTACGGCCGCTGCGCCATCAGAATAGGGACTGGCATTGCCGGCCGTGACGCTTCCTCCCTGCTTGAACGCCGGCTTCAACTTTGCGAGCCGCTCCAGGCTCGTGTCCGTGCGTACGAGTTCGTCAACGGCAAACCGCGCGTCTTCGACATTTTTCTTTCCACCGCTCCACGCGACGCGTTGCACGGGTACCGGAACGATCTGGTCGTCGAATCGGCCGTTCGCGACGGCGGCCGCTGCCTTGCGATGGCTCTCCAGTGCGTAAGCATCCTGGTCGGCACGGGAGACGTTCCAGCGATCAGCGACGCGCTCCGCCGTCAGTCCCATCGAAATCATTTCCTGGGTCATGTCGGGATGCAGGCGTGTGTGCCATCCCGACATCGGAACCTGGCTCATCATCTCGACGCCACCGGCGATGACCACGTCGGCCATCCCCGACAGGATGGCCTGCGCGGCTCCGGCAACGGTCTGCAGCCCCGAAGAGCAGAACCGATTCACCGTGGCTGCCGGAACGTGAACGGGAAGTTTCGCCCGCAGCACGGCGAGTCGCGCCACGTTCAATCCCTGCGCACCCTCGGGCATTGCGCAGCCCCACAACACGTCATCGATATCGTTAGGCTCGAGGTTCGCCCGCGTCACCGCTTCCCGGATGACCAGTGCGGAAAGGTCCACGGGGTGTACGCCGGCGAGCGACCCGTCCGCCTTTCCGCGTCCCACCGCGGTTCGAACGGCACTGACAATTACGGCATCAGGCATGGTCAGTTCCGGAGAGGTTTGCCGTTTTCGAGCATGTAGGCGATACGGGCTCGCGTTTCCGGCGTGCCAAGCAGCGACAGAAACGCCTCCCGCTCGAGATCCAGGATGTCCTGCTCGGTGACGGATCGCGGAGGACCGTCGCCGCCGCTCAGCACGTACGCGATCTTGTTGCCGATCGTGACTTCATGGTCGGTGATGTATCCGGCTTCGCGCATCGACCAGATACCGTAGCGCAGGTTCCCCAGTCCTTCACTCCCAAGCGCGCGAACGGTTCGCGGAACGGGCGGCGTGTAATCGGGAGCCAGCTCGAGCACGCGCGCCTTGGCGTCGCTGAGCACGCGATCGCGGTTCATCGAAATGCGATCGCCCGCTCGCAGGAACCCCTGCCGGCGGGCATCGAGCGCGCTCGCGCTCATGACACCCATCGAGATCAATTTGAAGGCGCGCTTTACCGCTTCGAACGGATCGGCCTCCTCGTACGGTTCAATGTCCTGCGTGAAGCGGAAGAGCAACTGCTTGGTCCCTCCACCAGCAGGCAACAGTCCGACGCCCACTTCGACCAGCCCGATGTACAGCTCGCCCCCTGCCTGGATGCGCGCCGCATGCAACGCGAACTCGGCGCCTCCACCGAGCGTCAACCCATTTGCGGCTACCACGACCGGAAAGGGCACGGTCTTCAAGCTGTGCACCAGACCCTGGAAGCGACGCACGGCGGTATCGAGCGCGTCCCAGTGTTTCGCGTCGACCTCGGACAGGACTTCGACGAGATTCGCTCCGGCGGAAAACGTACCGGAGTTGGCGCTCCCCATCACGAGCCCGGCGAATCCGCTCTTGTGCACGATCTCCAGCGAACGCTCGATCATGTCGAGCGCACCGCTGCCAAGCGTGTTCATCTTGCCGTGCAGCTTGAGGAGCGCGACACCGTCGCCGATATCCAGCAACGTCGCTTCCTTGTTACCCGCGAGCGATCCGACACGAAGCTGGACGAGATCGAGATCGAGCGACTGCGGGATGGGCTCGATCGGCGCGTACTCCCCGATGAACGAGAGCTGGCGCGGGCCGCTGCCGAGCTGGCGATAGAAACTCTCACGCACAATACCGAGCAGACCTGGCGCTCCCTGTCCGCGTTCGGTGAATGCCGCCTTCAACCAGTCCACTCCCAGGGCGTCGAACACCGCAAAGGGGCCCATCGCCCACGCGAACCCCCATTCGAGCGCCCGGTCCACCGACGAGATGTCATACGCGATGTCCGGCGTTTTCACCAGCGTATACGCCGCCGTTTCAAGCAGCAGCGCTCGCAGGAACTCGGCATGTGTGCCGCCCGCTCTCGTTATGCCCCGAAGCCGCGCAGGGAGTGGCTCGCGCTTCAGGAAATCCAGCTCGGCGAGGTGTGGAACTGTTTGCGGACGATACTCGCCGGTCCGCCAGTCGAGTGTGAGGATCTGCGAGCCTTCCTTCCGGTAGAAGCCGGCGCCGGTCTTGGCGCCGAGCTTCCCCTGCCTGACGAGTTCATGGACCCACTTCGGCAGCGAGAAGTCCTCACCGGTGGTCGCTGACAGACCCGCCGAGACGTCCGCCAGCACATCGAGACCGGAAATGTCCGCCGTCCGAAACGTCGCGGACTTCGGCCGGCCGACGAAGGGCCCGGTCAGCGCATCGACGTCGTCGATCGAGAGGCCGAATTCCTCCATGAGACGGATCGTCCTGAACATCCCGTGGATGCCGAGCCGGTTGGCGATGAATCCCGGGACATCCTTCGCGAGAACGACTCCCTTGCCGAGCATGCGTTCCGCCACGTCCCGGATGCGCGTGACGACATCCGGTAATGTGTCCGAGGTCGGGATGAGCTCGAGGAGGTGGAGGTGCCGGACCGGATTGAAGAAGTGCGTTCCGAGAAAGTGCTGTCGAAACGTTTCTCCCCGTCCGGCACTCAACGTGTGAATGGGGATCCCGGACGTGTTCGAGGTGACGATGGCATTCGGTCGCAGCAGCGGCTCGATGCGCGCGAACAGGTCCCGCTTCGGTTCCGGACGCTCGATGATCGCTTCCACGATCCAATTGCACTGCCGCAGCAACTCGAGGTCATCCTCGATATTGCCGACGGTGATCCGTGCCTCGGCGGATGGGTCGAGAAATGCCGGCGGACGGGACTTCAGGCCGCGTTCTACGCCGGTTCGTGCCCGCGCGTTCCTGTCTGGTGCGTCCGGGACGTCGAGGAGGACTACCGGAAATCCAGATGAGGCGGCGAGCGCCGCGATTCCAGCGCCCATGGCGCCAGCACCCACCACGCCCACCTTCGCGATTCTCATGCCCGCCCTCAATGAAGTGCCGCGAGGAAGATCGAAAGGTGGCATCAAAGCGACAAGGGATAGAGTTCACGACGGCACGGGCTCTACCGCCCCGGTTCGCGCCTTACTAGCCTCCGACCATGACGTGGCTGAGCACCCGGGACCCGTGGAGGCCGTTCATTCGTGTCTGATCCCCGGGCACTGCGGATCGAGCTCCCGGCATGGGCCGCTGCGCGCGAGGAAGATTCTCGTCGTTATGCGACCGACGAAGACCGGATGCGCGTGGCGATCGAAATAGCCGCGGCGAACGTCTCCCATGTCACGGGCGGCCCCTTTGGCGCGGCGATTTTCGAGTCCGATTCAGGCCGTTTGGTGTCACTCGGCGTCAACAGCGTCGTTCGGTTGCGGAATTCCGCGTTGCACGCCGAAATGGTCGCGTTCATGCGCGCCCAGTCGAAGGTGGGAGCGTATTCACTGGCAGCACCGGGCCAGCCATCGCACACGCTTTATTCGTCGTGCGACCCCTGCGCCATGTGCCTGGGCGCGGCGCTCTGGGCTGGAGTGAAACGCGTGGTCTGCGGGGCGACGAGACAGGACGCGATCGCGCTCCGCTTCGACGAAGGCCCGGTGTTCCCCGAATCGTACGAGTACCTGATGAAGCGTGGAATTGAAGTCGTGCATGGCGTATTGCGCGACGAGGCACGAGCAACACTGGAACAATACCGGGCGCGCGGGGGCGTGATCTACAACGCATGATGACCAGCGAAAAGCGACCAGCGAAGAGCGGCCAGGCCCGCCCGGGTATCCTTCGCGCGCTCGTGATCTTTGCTCTCGTTGCAGCGTGCGACGTTTCCGTGTCGCAGGAGGACGAACTCGGCGATCAGTACGCGGCCGCCATCGCCGCGCAGGTTCCCATAATCGAGGACTCCGCTGCAACAGCCTGGCTTTCGAGGCTGGGACTCCGCCTGACGAGTGTCGCCGACCGGGAGAATCGCGATTGGCACTTCTATCTCGTCGATGACAGCACGGTGAACGCGTTTGCCGTACCGGGCGGTCACATCTTCGTGCATCGGGGACTGATCGAAAACGCGGAGACGTATGCACAACTCGCCGGCGTCATGGGCCACGAAGTGGCACACGTCACGTTGCGGCACAGTGTCGACCAGATACGCTCGCGCACGAAAACGGGAATTTTTGTCGCCGTGGTCTGTGCCGTCGTGAACATCTGCAGCTCAACCGCGGCGCAAGTCGCGATCGATGTCGGAGGGAAGGCGTTGCTGGCGAAGTACAGCCGTGACGATGAGGCACAGTCCGATTCGGCTGCGGTGGGATACCTGTTGCAGGCAGGCATCAACCCACGCGGGATTCCACAAATGTTCGAGCGAATGGCAGCGGTGCGGCAGGTGAACCCGTCAGCGCTGGAAGCGTGGTTCGGCAGCCATCCGTTGGAGGATGCGCGCATAGCGCGCACGAGTGCGCTGATATCGACAATCGACCGTTCGCGACTCGAACTCCTGCCGTTGGACGACCCGTCATTTACGTCTTTCAAGGCGCATCTGAGCGATCGCTCTCGACGCCGGTAGCGCTTGACGGCCGTCTAACCGCGTTTACCAGTATTGGCCCTTGCGCGCGCTACGCAGGCCCCTACTGTCTGATGCCAACCACCCGAAAAATGAAGGGGCTGGCGGTGAGTTCGCGGCGGCGCGGTAAACACGGCTCGCCCCCTGCGCGTAGAACGCCTGCCGGCACCCGCACCACTTCATCCCGAATGCGCACATGTTAGTTCCCGACGCTCCTCTGGACGCCTATCGATCTGACCTCGCGCGCGACAAGAGCCGCGAAGATTTTGGTGGTGCCGACACGGTCTGGTTGCTCACCGCGCACTGCCTGTCCCGGATCGCCCGTGCCAACGCCGAGGATCTTCAGGTCCTTGGGAATCAATGTGCGTCCGCATTGCGTGATTTCACGGAGCCTTCGACCGAAGGCACGCCCACGCCCGCTGCCGAGATCGACGACCTTCTGCTTGTAGTGGAAGGCCTGACACAGCTGCTCACCCGCGCCGGCGCCGACGCGCTGGCGAAAGGTGTTCGTGGCATGACAAACCGGATGGCGGAATCGGGCGCGCTGTCCATGGCCTACACGACGGTGAGCCTAACGCGTCGCGTGGCGGTCGATACGAGCGATCGCGAACGCGGCCTGCTGGCCGCGGACCAGGGGTTGTTCGCGCGTCTGCTGGGCGACCTCGAGACAGCGGAAGAACTGTACAAGGCCTCGGAGTCACTGGGAGTACGGGCCAGCGACATGACGTTGCTCTCGCGGGCATACATCGGCCGGGGAGTCGTCGATCGCGTACGCGGGAATTACCCGCGATCGCGGGTGTTTTTCGAGCGTGCGCTCGAACTTGCGGATACGGTCCAGGAGCGTGAGCTCAAGCGACTGGCGCACCAGGGGCTGACGATTTACCACTCTGTCGTCGAAAACCATGATCGGGCGCTGCTCCATGGCTGGAAAACATTTCAGTTTGCCGACGGAAACGCCGCGCGTGAAGCGGATGCCCTCCTGAACCTGGCGCACATCTGCCTGAGCGCGGGATTCCCCGCAGCGGCGCTCAGGAGTTATGGAGCCATCCTGAGCAAGCCGCTCTCTCCCCATCGGATGCTCGGTGGACTTGGAAGCGCGGCCATCGCGGCCGCCCAGGCGGGAGACACAGGAGCGTTAGAACGCGCGGCGGCGGAAATCACGGATCGTGTCCGAGGTTCGGGCCTGCCTTACGAGAACGCACAGGCACTCTATCAGTTGGGCGTGGCATTCGCCGTCGTCGGCGACGATCGCCGGCGCGACGACTACCTGAGCCGCGCGCGAAAACTGGCGAAGGCGCGCGGCTTCTTCGAGTTGCTACACAAGACCGAGTCGTCCGAGCTGGAGAAGGTGGTCCGCCCGAGGGCAGCCTCCAACCTAACGCGGACGTCGCAGGAAGTCGTCGCCTCGATCACCGAGCTTGATGTCGGTGAGGAGGGCGGACTATTGGCGCTTAGCCGCCTCTCCTAGTGGTATCAGTCGTGGTGGTATCGTCGCCCCACGGGTTAATCAGGTCACCCCACGGATTGATGAGGTCCTTGTTGCTGCAGCTGGCGTAGGGCACCTTGCCCCCGACTGCGCATCGCTCGGCCGCGACCGAGGGAGCGGTTGGCGACGCGCAGGCTGCCGTTGCGACTGCGATGAAGCTGCCCAGTACGAGAAAGAAACGACGCATGCCCGGCTCCGACGGTTTAAGGTTGTTCTCAACCTGTGCCGTGGCACGCTTCTTGACCGTCACGCCATGTGAAGTCGTGATACATGGCGTAACCCGATCGCAGGATCACGCGTGATCGTTGCAGCGCTGGTGAAGGACCCGGTGTCCCGGGCAAGACTGACCGACGCTTTGCGCCATGACGCGACGGTCAGGAATTGCGAGCGCCTGACCGAAGTTCTGGCGCTGGTGGAGCAGGGACTGGCGACGATCGTCGTGCTCGATCACCGCGACCGGGACGGCAACGCGGCACTCCCCGTCGTCCGCCGACTTCGCGACGAGTTTCCGTCGGTTCCGGTGGTGATGTACCTCCCCATGACCGCCGTCGCGTCAGGCGCCCTCATGGAGTACGCGAGGGCAGGCGTGAACCAACTGGTTTTCCAGGGCATGGACGACTTCAAGACGTCCCTTCGCTCAGCGATCAACGCGGCGCTCGATCAGGTCTCAGCCGGAGCGCTCGCCGCTGATCTCGAGTCGCTCATTCCTCCCACGATTGTCCCGTTTCTTCGCTACTGCCTCGAGCACTCCCGCCGGAACATCACCGTCGAGGAAGTCGCGACGGCGATGGGGGTGCATCGTAAGACCCTCGGAGACCGGCTCAAGGCGGCACGACTCCCCTCACCACGGGCGATGATCGGCTGGTGCCGCCTGCTCATGGCGTCACGGTTGCTCGATGATCCGGGACGAACGGTCGAACAGGTGGCGCTCAAGCTCGATTTTGCGTCGGGTACTGCACTTCGCAACATGTTCAAGCGCTACACCGGCCTGCGGACCACCGAGGTTCGTGAGAACGGCGGTGTGCGATGCCTGTTGCACGCCTTCAAGAGTGAACTCGCCGCTGTCTCCGCCGGAAAGCCCCCTGTCGCCTGACGCGACTCGTTACAGACGTCTCAGGAAACGCTCAGGGTCACTGAGAAACTCACGCGTCAGCCTGACGTGTTCGAGCTCGCCATAGGAAGCCCAACTCACAGGCTGCGCATCGAAGTTCAGGATTCGAGCGCCTGGTAATGCCAGCAGGATTGGTGAGTGGGTGGCAATGATGAATTGCGCGTCCTGTTCGACCATCTCCTTGAGCATCGAGAGAAACGCGAGCTGGCTGAGTGGCGACAAGGGTGTTTCCGGTTCGTCGAGGAGATACAGGCCCCCCGGCACGAATCGGCTGCGAAACAGCTGGAAAAACGCCTGCCCGTGAGAGTTGGCGTCCAGGTTCTCGCCGTATCGCCTCTCCATGTCAGCCAGCGACGCGGCAGCCGGTCCCATCGCGAGGGCGCGAGCGTGTGCACTCCGATCCTTGTATTCGATCTCCAGGTCCGCGTTACGCTGCTGCATCTCCTCCCGAAGGCGAGACAGGGACTTCGCGAAGCCGAAGAAGTCTTCGGCGCGGAGGAAGAATCCACGGCGCGTGCGGTGGTTCCAGGCGAGGCGAAGCGCCGTCGCGAGTTTTCGCTGGGGCGCCAGGGTTTCATCGTCGTGGGTGGACGTCGACGCCACAGCCGGCAGCCCGGTTGCGATGGCGAGCGATTCGAGCAACGTGGATTTGCCCGAGCCGTTTTCCCCAACGAAGAGCGTGACCGGCGCGTCGAGTTCAATGGTGGGCAACGTGCTGATGGCAGGAACGCTGAACGGGAATCCCGCTGCGCGTTTTCCCGATGGAAGACAAATGGATCGCAGGTGGATCACTCACTCACCCTTTCCTGGCACGCCCTTGAGGAACGATTGGTCGAGGGCCCTATTTGAACCGTTGCGCGCTTTCATTCTCTCATCTCTCATCTCCCCTCTCCGCATGCGAAGCATGATCGCACTCGTCGCGCTGGGCGCGCCACTGTTCACGGCGTACGCCCAGGGTCCGCGCCCATTCACGCCGGCGGATTGGTATCGCGTCACGACATTGAGCGCGCCGGCGCTGTCACCCGACGGCCGCACCGTCGCGTTCACCGTGACGACGGTGAAGGAATCGGAGAACAAGCGCCACCAGGAGGTGTGGGTCGTGCCGAGCGCCGGCGGGACGGCGGCGCGGTACACCGCCCCCGGATACGAAAGCTCGAACCCTCGCTGGTCACCTGACGGGAAGTGGCTGTTGTTTTCGTCCACGCGCCCGGGATCGAGAGCACGGACCTGGGGGCTGCGCATGGACCAGCCGGGTGGCGAGGCCGTCGAGATCGACAGCTTCCCGACGGGGGCTTCGCCAGACAACAAGCGATTCGTCGTCACATCCGAACCGATTCCGGTCGATACGACCCGGCAGCGCCCCGCCGATTCCTGGGGGACGATGCAGCCGATGGCACGTCCGCCGTTTGGTTCAATCACACAGCCTCTCGATCCCAAGCGGTTCGACGGCCGTCATGTCACCGAGATTCGCTACAAGGCAAACGGCGCGGGTTTCGTCCCCGGTCCGCGTGAGGCGCGAGTCTTTCGTCCGTCTCAGCTCTGGATCCAGCCGATGGACGGCTCGGCGAAGAAGATCGTTGACACGACCCGGTATTCGCGCCGGAGTCCGGCGGTCTCGCCGGATGGTCAATGGATCGCCTACGTCGCCGATCCCGCCATGCGTCCCGACTCCGTCGTGCAGGCAACGGCCGATTCGATTGCCGTCCTGCCGTACGACGCCAGGCGCGACGAAGCGCCCCGCAACGACGCCGACATCTTCGTCGTTGCCGTCGGTGGCGGCACACCGCGCCGCCTGACGAGTCTCGTTGGGTCGGAGGGGAACCTGGCGTGGTCGCCCGATGGCAAGTCGATCACGTTCACCTCGAATGCGTCGGCGGTCGCGTCGGAACGGCTGTACATCGTGCCGGCGGCGGGCGGCACACCGGTGAACCTGGTCGGTAACTGGCAATATGAGCCCCAGCAGCACTGGTGGACGCCTAACGGGCAGTTGATGATCGCCGCCGCAGTAGGCGGCCGCACGGGGTTGTATCGCCTCGACCCATCGACGAAGCAGATGACCGAGGTGCTTGGTGGGCGTCGCCGGCTGTCCGGATTCTCGACCGACGCCAAGCAAGCAAAGATCGCCTACGTCTCCACAAGCATCACCAAGCCGACGGAGCTCTACCTCGCGAACGCCGACGGCACCGGCGAGGTCAAGCTGACGTCATTCAACGACAAGCTGAATGCGGAAGTGGAATGGGCCGATGCGGAACGGTTCACGTACAAGTCAGTGGGCGGCCTCGAAATCGAGGCGTGGTTGCAGAAACCCGCTGGCTACCAGCCCGGGCGAAAGTATCCGCTGGTTCTCTACATCCATGGTGGTCCGCACAGCGCGTATGGAGAGGGGTGGTTCGACGAGTTCCACAACATCAGTGGCGCCGGTATGTGGGTGCTCTTCACCAACCCGCGCGGCTCGAGTGGCTACGGCGGCGACTTCACCTTCTCCACGCGTGGGCGGTGGGGCCTCGAGGACTTCCAGGATCTCATGAAGGCAGTCGACATCGCTTCCGTACGCGCCGACGTCGATTCGACGCGCATGGGCGTGACCGGCGGGTCGTATGGTGGATTCATGACGGCGTGGATCACCACAAAGACGAATCGCTTCAAGGCCGCCCAGACCGATCGCATGATCTCCAACTGGTGGTCATGGTATGGGACGACCGACGTGCAGGGACTGACCGAGTTCGAGTTCTTTGGCAAGCCGTGGGAAAACAAGAAGCTCTATGACGAGCTCTCACCGATTCGTTATGTGGAGAAGGTGCGCACGCCAACGCTGATCGTGCAGTCGGAAGAAGATCATCGCACGCCGATGGCCGACGCGGAGCAGTGGTTCATGGCGCTGAAGAAACAGGGGGTGCCCGTGGAGCTGGTGCGATATCCGCGCTCCACCCACGACCTGTCGCGCACTGGCGAGCCGTGGCTTCTGGTGGACCGCCTCGGCCGGTTACGCCAATGGTTCGGACACTGGCTGAAGCCGTCGACCGCGGCGACGACCTCATTCGAGGGTCGGTAGGCGTTGATGAGTTGAAACGCGCAAGGCGCAAAGAAACGCTGAATTCAGTAGTCGCCGTCATCCTCCTTCTTCAAGGCGCCGCAACGCTCGTGCTGTTGCGGCGCCTTCTTCCTGGTCTGAGACGCCGGGCCGCGATAAAGCCACACCACACACCGATCACCGATACGACCGTTTCGGTCATCATTCCAACACGGAATGAAGCACACCGCCTCGAACCGTGTCTCGTTGCCCTCTCGCGGCAGGGGCCCCCGCTCACCGAGATCATCGTGGTGGACAGCGAGTCCACGGACGGCACGCCGGACGTGGTTCGGCGCGCAAACGCACGGGATCCGCGCGTGCGCCTGGAGCACGATCCACCGCTGCCGGAGGGGTGGGTCGGAAAGGTGTGGGCGCTGCAACACGGCCTGGCAGGCGCCCGCGGGGAGTGGGTGCTCGGCCTCGATGCCGACACCGAGCCTAACGACGGGCTCGTCGGCGGAGTCGTGATGGCGGCCCGACAGGGAACCTACGACCTCGTCTCCTTCGCGCCGCAGTTTGCGGGACAGTCGGCAGCCGAACGATTGCTGCAGCCCGCCATCCTCGCTTCGCTGGTGTATCGCACGGGAGCACCCGGTGCGGCGGTCGCGTCGGACCGCATGTTAGCGAACGGCCAGTGTTTTCTCGTCAGGCGCGCGGTGCTCGTCGCGCACGGCGGCTATGCGCCGGCTCGTGATTCCTTCGCGGACGACGTTCGTCTGGCCAGACACTTCGCGAAACGCGGTGTGCGTTGTGGGTTCCTCGACGGCCGGTTGTTGTTCCGGGTCCGCTCATACCGGTCTGTGGGCGAGATGTGGCGAGAGTGGGGAAGGTCGGTCGATCTTGCGGACGCGACGTCGCCGACCACACAGGGGCTGGATCTTGCGCTGTTACTGCTCACGCAGGCGATCCCGCTTCCGCTGCTGTTGGCGAGTCTTCTGGTACCGGTGCCGTTGTGGCTCGTGGCGGTGAACCTTCTGATTGTGGCATTCCGCCTGGGAGTCCTGCTGTCGATTGCGCCGTCGTATGAGGTTCGGGGCGTGCCGTTTTATCTCAGCGTATTGGCTGATCCGCTGGCCTTCATACGCGTCGCACTATCGACGTTCCGCCGGCCATATGCCTGGCGCGGACGCAAGTACGGCTGAACGGTTCACGGCGGATCGGGTGCAGGCACCTGTGACGTTGTGCTTTGCGCTTTTCAACTGAGACGTCCCGTCCCCGTCGACTTGCGGGTCATACATTGCCCGATGACCATTCAGGACCTTCGAACGGCGCAGTCGTGTACCTCAGGCGTCGTCTCCCACCTCAACGTACTCATGCAGAACTTCGACATTATTCGCCGCGCGACACTTTGTGTCGCGCTCGCGTTGTGCGGTTCCGCCGCTGTGGCTGACGCCCAGCAGCGACCCGCGCCACTTCCGCGCAAATACGTGGGTCCGCCAACTGTCGCCGAAATCACCGCCGGCGACCTGATGACGCGTATCTACAAGTTCGCCGATGACTCGATGATGGGTCGCGCGTCCGGAACGATCTACAATGACATGGGCACCGCCTACATCGAGAGTGAGGTCCGCCGCCTTGGGCTGCAGCCTGCCGGTGACAATGGCACGTACTTCCAGAAAGTCCCGATCTATAGCCGTCAACTCGACTCCTCGTCGACCATTACCATCGAAGGCACCACGTTCAAGGCGGGAGTCGACTTCGTAACGTCGCCGACGGACGGGTTCAGCCGGCCGATAGAGTCAGCGCAGGTGATCTTTGTAGGACCGTGGATCGACACCACGGCGAACATTCCGGCAGACTCGGTTCGCGGGAAGGTTTTGATCTTCACGCCTGGCGGACTCCCGCCTGGAGCCGACGCCGGCAAGTTTGTCTCGTCGAACGGCTTCCAGAAGTGGACGGAAATGCGAGACGCCTCGGCGTCGTATTTCATCGTCGCGGGCGAGACGCTGTCACCGACACTGGTGCGCGGGGCGATGACCGGCAGTGGTCCGGTCCTCCTGCAGGACACCGTGGCGATCCGGGTCAACGTCACCCGCGCGATGGCCGAAGCGCTGTTAGGCGGTCCGCCGTCGGCATGGAAGAACCGAATGGTGGGTAAGACGATCGCGGGGTCCATCCGGTTCATCGACACGGCGCTGCCGGGGCGGAACGTGGTGGCGATCCTGCCCGGTTCTGATCCGAAGCTCAAGGGTCAATACGTCGCCATCGGCGCGCATAACGATCACATTGGATTCCGCACGCAGGGTCCGCTGGATCACGACTCGGTAAAAGCGTACATGCAGGTCGTGCGTCCGCAGGGCGCGGATTCGCCGAATCGTCCAGCGAACGCGGAAGAAGTGGCGCGAGTCAGGGCGCTGGTCGACAGCCTTCGCGGGATCAATTCTCCCCGCGTCGACTCGATCTACAACGGCGCCGACGACGACGCGTCAGGCTCCATGACGGTGCTGGAAATCGCCGAAGCCTTCGCGAAAGGCAGCCAGAAGCCGAAGCGCTCGATCATCTTCGTGTGGCACACGGGCGAGGAGCGTGGATTGTGGGGCGCGAGCTATTTCACGGCGCATCCCCCGGTGCCGCGCGATTCGATCGTTGGCCAGTTGAACATGGACATGGTGGGGCGCGGTGCCGCCAGTGACGTCACTGGCGAGGATATCGAAGGCAAACTCCTGAAGGGCGGAGAAGGCTACGTCCAGCTGATCGGGTCGCGGCGGCTGTCAACCGAGATGGGTGACCTGCTCGAGTCGATCAACAAGGAGAAGAAGTTCGGACTTCGATTCGATTATGCGATGGACGCGAACGCCCATCCACAGAACATCTACTGCCGAAGCGATCACTACGAATACGCGAAGTTCGGCATCCCGATCACGTTCATCACGACCGGTGGCCACTCTGATTATCATCAGGTCACCGATGAACCGCAGTACCTCGAATACCCGCACATGACGGTCATCGCGCAGTTCGTCTACGAGTCCGCGCTGACGATTGCCAACCTCGATCACCGGCTGAAGGTCGACAAACCAAAGCCGGACCCGAAAGGGAGTTGCATCCAGTAACTGCATCGAGCAGCGAGGACGAGCAGCGAGCGACAACGGGCCGGTGGAACTTGACAGCCAGTTCCACCGGTCTCGTTCTTATACTGGTCGCTGGTCTCCGTTCGCTGACCGCTTGCTACTCCCTCCTCGCTAATCCCTAATCGCTGAGTCACCCCCATGCGCCTGATCATCCTTGTCACCGCATCCGTCGCCGCCGCCGGCGGTTTCCTCGCGTCGCAGGCTCGTACGCCAGTCGTGCCTGACGAGCACGCTGGTCACGCCGAGCACGCTGCGGGCGGAAGCGTCGTGATTGGCAGCCAGCAAGCCGCGGCCATTCCAGCGTCAGGACAGACCGCCCAGCAGCGTATTGCCGCGTCACCACGGCACGGTGAATGGGTCGCGATCAAGGTGGGAGCGTCCGACAGCGTCATGGCGTGGGTCGTGTATCCCGAGCGTGCCCAGAATGCGCCAGTGGTAATCGCCATTCACGAGAACACCGGCCTCAACGTGTGGACGCGGTCGGTCGCGGATCAGTTGGCTGCCGAAGGATTCATTGGCATCGCACCTGACCTGACAACGATGGGCAAGACCGGATCGCTCACGGACGAAACGCCGGCCGATGTGGGCAGGCAACTCATCAGCCGGGTGACGCCGGAGTTTGCCAACGCCGCCCTCGACGCCGTGGCGAAATACGGAATGAGCCTCCCCGCCGCGCTGCCGAAATACGGAGTCATCGGCTTCTGCTGGGGCGGTGCACGCTCCTTCTCCCACGCAACGCACGCGCCCGCACTCGGCGCCTCGGTCGTCTTCTACGGTTCGCCGCCTAACGCGGAGCAGATGGCGAACATCAAGGCCCCGGTATTGGGACTGTACGGTGGCGCCGACGCCCGCATCAACGCCACGATCCCCAGCACCGACTCGACGATGAAGCGGCTCGGCAAGTCATACGAGTACCATATCTTCGAGGGCGCCGGCCACGGATTCCTGCGCGGCCAGGAGAACAGTGAGGCCAATGCCAAGGCGGCCCAGGAAGCGTGGCCGAAGACGATCAACTTCCTGAAGGCAAAGTTGAGCAGCTAGCACCGGCGGAACCGTCCAGGTCGCTCAGGTAGCCCCTCGGCCATGCGGGTCGATCACGCAACCCTGAGCGATCTGGCGATAATGGATTCGAACCTCGAAGGTTCGAGTCTCCTCGCGCTGCTCGATCGAACCGCCACGCGGATCGGGAAAGGCCTGCTGCGACGTCGCATGCGGGAGTTGCCTGACTCCGCGCAGGAGCTTCGCGGGATTCAGGATGCCGTCAGGTATCTCGCATCCACTCGTGAGGCACCGCGCCGAATCATCGAAGCGCTGAATCCCGACGCCATCGATTCGTACCTCGGCCTGCGGTGGCAAACCGTCATCGCTCGTACCGCGGTCACGCGACTGGCGGAGCGAATGGTGTTACGCCTGCGCTACCGGGATGCTGTACGGCAGATCCGGGACGGTGTGTTGGCGCTGCGCGCGTTTGTCGACGGCCTTCCGGGTATGATCGAGCGGCTCGCCGGTGCGCCGGCGCTGTTGAGTCACTACGCCGAAGAACTCGCGGCGCTGCGCGACCAGGACGTCATGCGCGAAATCCGACATCACACGAGCCATACGGCTCTCAGGCACATGCTCGAGGCAGATCGTATCGCGCGAGGTCCGGCGTCGTCCGCCATCCGGCGGTGCGTTGGAATCCTGGCCGAACTCGATGTGCTCAGCGCACTCGCTTCAGCAACTACAGAACACGGTTGGACGTTACCCGAGATTGTGGATGAGCCAGGAGTGGTCGAGCTGCACGAGTTGCGACACCCGTTCATGCCTCTTGGCAGCAGGAACGACGTGATTGTCGACAACCCACAACGTGTGTTGGCACTGACCGGCCCGAACATGGCCGGCAAGTCCACCACGTTGAAGGCTGTTGGCACCGCGGTGTATCTCGCGCACCTCGGATGCGGAGTTCCCGCGTGCCGGGCGCGAGTCAGCAGGTTCGAAGTCATGATGTCGTCGCTGATGATCCGCGACAGCATCGCGCGCGGTGAGAGTTACTATCTCAGCGAGGTGCGACGAATCCGCGATCTGGTGAGAACGCTCGAGACCAATCCGCGCGTATTTGCGATACTCGACGAACCGTTCAAGGGAACGAATGTCCACGACGCCTCCGACGCCACGACACTGCTGCTCGACGGCTTGTGCGCGCAACGGGAATCAACGGTGATCGTCGCCACTCACCTCGCGTCCGTTGTTCGATCGCGTGAACACGATCCCGCCCTGGTGACGGCGCATCTTCGTGCCGTTGAGGGACCGTCCGGTCCCGAGTTTGATTATCTGCTCCAGCGGGGAATTTCCGAGCAACGGCTGGGGATGGTTCTTCTGGAGCGGGAAGGCGTGACGGCGGCCCTGCTCCAGGCCATCGAGCGTCGACGTCCCCAGGTTCCGTTCGCGTAGGTCTTCCGCGTCAGTCCCTACTCACCGGCGTGAGAGGCTAACTTCCTCGCGACAGCATTTCGATTTGAACACTGACGAGGGGATAATCGTGGAACGACAGGCTTCTGCCGTATGGAACGGCACGCTGAAAGAAGGCAACGGCACAATGTCCGCACCAAGCGGGGTGCTGAAAGATGCGCAGTACACATGGGGCCAGCGGTTTGCCGAGGACCCTGGTACCAATCCTGAAGAGCTCATCGCCGCGGCGCACGCCGGCTGCTTCTCGATGGCGTTTTCGGGCAAGTTGACCACCGCCGGGTTTCCCCCTGAGCGGATTGCGACCACGGCGACGGTCACACTCGAGAAGACCGACGCCGGTATGTCGATCACGAAGATCCACCTGAGCACGCGCGCCAAAGTGCCGAACGTCTCACAGGCCGTGTTCGACGAGCAAGCTGAAAGCGCACGCAGTGGCTGTCCTGTGTCGCGCCTGCTCGCTCCCGCAGCCACAATTACTCTTGACGCAACTCTCGAAACCTAGATTCGATTCACGATTCACGATTCACGATTCACATGCGCAAAGCCCTGATCCTGCTGCCGTTCCTCGCCGGCGTCGCCGAGGCGCAGACGCGGTATGTAGGGGCCGATGGCCGCCTGCGTGTCTCGCTGGCCCAGCAACCGTTTTCGCCTAACGGGACGTCGCGCGGGCCGAACACCATGGCCAGTGGAGGAATCCGGGACACCCTGGCCCGGCTCAATGCGGTCGTCCGCTCGGCGGAAGCGTCGCTCTCAACGCAGGAAGCAACGGAGTACGGCGGCTGGAAGCGCCTGGGAATGGCGTTAGGCCACTTTGCCGACATCATCAGCCAGAACGAAGCCGAGGGATTCTTTACGGTGGGTCTCCTCGCCACCTGTCCCTCGATGCCCGGGCTCGTCGCCGGGCTGCAGCGATCGGGACCGGGCAGGGATCCGCTGCGTATCGGAATGTTGTGGCTCGATGCGCATCCGGACATCAACACGCCGGAGACCACCCGCAGCGGGTCACTCGGCGGCATGCCGGTGGCCGTCGCCACCGGGCGGGCGCTGCACCGCATGCGACTGGACGCAAAGCTCGAACCGGCGATGTCCGATCAGCATGTCGTGATGGGCGGTGTGCGACTCACCGACCCACTGGAACAGGAAATCCTCGACAACTCGCGTATCGAGCAGGTGAGTGTCGACGATCTCCGGCGCGCTACACCAGCTGTTTTCGCTCAGCTCGACCGGCTGAACCGGATCAGCGACAAGCTGTACATCCACATCGACCTGGATGTCCTCGATCCTTCCGAAGTGCCCGGGCATGGCAACAAGGTTCCCGGCGGGCCGTCGAGCAAAGAGTTGGCCGCGTTGTTCGAGCAGATCTTTGCGCGCTATCCCAAAGCGTCCGCGATCGGCTTCGCTACAATTCCCTCGGATGATCCAGGTGGCGTTTCCATTTCAGCCGTGAACCGGATGATCACCGGGGCCATGAAAGGCGTACTCGCGCGCGAGCCGAAGAAGTAGATCAGCGTACGATTCACGATTCACTTCACGAGTTTCGCCCGGACGACCCGGAACACGGCCAGTGAGGCCGCAATCGCCAAGGCTGACAAGTCGGCGGCCGTCTTCCCCCCGAACACGAAGAGCGCGAGCCAGCCGGTCGCGATGATCAATGTCCCGAACGCGATCACCGCGCCGAACCGGGTGAAGGCGCGGAAGCTGATACGGGTTCCTTCACGCTCCGCCATCCCGACGGTCGTCACGTTGGCCGACGCCCCGATGGGCGTCGCGTTTCCGCCGAGGCAGGCGCCTAACGATAATGCCCACCAGAGGACCTCCGTGTCACCGGCGAGCCCGCCGGTCAGCTGCGCGACCACGGGAATTGCCACGGCCACGAACGGAATGTTGTCGATGAGTGCCGACAGGATGCCGCTCACCCAGCAGATAAGGACTGCGGCGAAGAACAGTGTCTCGGTCGGCGACAAGCCCCAGGCGTGGGCGCCACTCGTTATGCCGTTCTGCAGGGCGGTGGCGAGGTTTCCAATGAGGCCTGTCGCCACCGCGGCGCCCACGAGGATGAACAGGAAGCCGAAAAACGCGAGCGTCGGCCATTCGATGTCCCGTTCGGTGACTTCGAGCACGCCATGCCGTCGTTCGGACGCGGTGGGCCGATTCCGCCGGATGTACAACCGGTCCTGGACAATCAGCGCCGCCGCCGCCCCGATCGTTGCCGGCACCGCGGCCGGCATCCCCGTGATATGGTGCGTCAGGAATCCAGCGAGAATTCCCGCACAGATGACGCCCATCCATCGCGCCAGGTTCGGGTCAACGAATCGCGGCACGATGATCTCAGGCGCCCCGCCGGCGCGCGCGTCGCTCAGCTCGCGTCGGTAATACCGCTCAGAGTAGAACACCAGCCAGAACATCATCACGATGATGGGCGGAGTCAGGTTCTCGACAAAGTCGAGAAACGACAGGCCTGCTCCTGATCCGATCATGATGTTCGGCGGATCGCCGATAAGTGTCGCCGTCCCCCCGATGTTCGACGCCATGACCATCGGCATGAGCACGGCCGCCGGCGCAAGCTTGAGCTGCCGCGCGAGTCCAATGGCCATCGGCGTCATGAAAACGACAGTGGTGACGTTGTCGAGAAACGCCGACGTAACCGCCGTGAACCAGATGACCAGGCCCACCACGAGTACCGGGCTTCCCCGCGCGCGGCCGAGCAGGCGCGCCACCGACCACTCGAAGATCCCGGTCGTCTTCAGCACACCCACCACCGCCATCATGCCGGCCAGCAGCATGAGCACGTTCAGGTCGAGCGCGGCTGCGACGCCCTCGAACGACAGCAGGTTCCAGGGTGTGAAGTAGGTGACGATCCACATCACCGCTACGGCACCCATGACCACGACGACCCGGTGCGCCGCCTCGGTCGTGAGCAGCACGAAGACGCCTAACAGGAGCGCGGCAACGATCCCCTGCGAGACTGGGTCCGTCGTGGACGCGGTGACCGCGTGCGCCTGCGCGAGGACGGACCCGAACACGTCGCGTTACAGCTGCTTGATCTCGGAAATCACCTTCGTCAGGCTCTGTTTCGCATCACCGAACAGCATCGACGTCTTCGCATTGTAGAACAACTCGTTCTCGATGCCGGCAAAACCCGCGGCCATGGACCGCTTCAGCACGATGATGCTTTTCGCGTGATCAGCGTTGATGATCGGCATGCCGTATATCGGACTCGACGTATCGGTCCGGGCGCCCGGGTTGACGACGTCGTTTGCGCCGATGACCACGGCCACGTCGACGCGATCCATCTCCGGATTGATGTCATCCATCTCGCGCAGCTTGTCGTACGACACATTCGCCTCGGCCAGGAGCACATTCATGTGTCCGGGCATCCGTCCCGCGACCGGGTGAATCGCGTATTTGACTTCACCGCCGCGCTTTTCGATCAACTCCTGGATTTCCCGGACCGCATGCTGCGCCTGGGCGACAGCCATTCCGTATCCGGGTATGACTACCACGCTCTGGGCGTACGCCAGCTGAATCGCCGCATCCTCCGGCGTCACCGAACGGACGGACATTCCGGCAGAGCTTTTCGCAGAACCGGAGGGGCCCGCAGCGCCGAATGCGCCGAACAACACGTTGGCCAGCGACCGGTTCATCGCCTTGCACATGATCTGCGACAGGATGATGCCTGACGAGCCGACCAGTGCTCCGGAGATGATCAATACGCTGTTGTCGATCACGAAACCCGTCATCGCGGCGGCAATCCCGGAGTACGAGTTGAGAAGCGCGATCACGACAGGCATGTCCGCGCCGCCGATTGGAATCACCAGCAGCACGCCTAACAAGAGGCTGATAGCCACCACAGCATAAAAGGGCCACAGCAGCGACTCGGCAGTCATCAGCTGGTACACGCTCAGGCCCACCACCGCGAGTGCAAGCACGCCACTGATCGCCTTCTGGCCGGGATAGATGATCGGCTTGCCGGTCATGACTTCCTGCAACTTGGCCCAGGCGATGAGACTCCCCGTAAAGGTCACGGCACCGATCAGGATCGAGAGCTGGATCGTGATGCCGGTATCGACCGGGATCTGTTCGCCCACGAGTTCCGATTTGAGAAACTCTGCGCCACCGACGAGAAGAGAGGCAGCGCCGCCGAACCCGTTCAGCAACGCGACCATCTGCGGCATCGACGTCATCTTCACTGTGCGCGCCATCCAGAACCCGATCGCCGAACCCACCAGCAGGCCCGCGAGAATGACGAGCGGCGAGAGGATCTCCGCGGTGATCAGCGTCGTCACGATCGCGATCAGCATACCCACGCCCGAAATGGCATTGCCGTTCCGTGCCGTCGCCGGACTTTGCAGGCGCTGCAGGCCCACGATGAAGAGTACCGCGGCCACCAGATACACCAGACGTTCGGCGGCCGGACTCATCGCTTCTCCTCCTTCTTGAACATGAGAAGCATGCGATCAGTGACGACGTAACCGCCGGCAACATTGAGCATCGCGAACACCACGGCCAGGAAACCCAGCACACTGGAGATCCAGCCAAGCCCTGCGCCGGCGACGATGAGCGCGCCGACCACCGTGATCCCCGAAATCGCATTCGATCCCGACATCAATGGGGTATGCAGCGTCGGCGGCACGCGGCCGATCAGGGCGGCGCCCAGGAACGTCGCGAGGACGAAGATGACCAGACCACCAATCAATGTTTCAGACATGAAAAAGAGGGGAAGCAGGGAGCGGGAAAAAGGGAAGGAACGAAGCGTCAGGTTCTCACAGCGCCCGCATGCACGAGGCACATCGGCCCCGTGATCTCATCCTCGAGATTCAAGGTGATGTTGCCGTCCTTGATCAGGTGTTGCAGCAACGTGAAGACGTTCTTGCTGAACATCAGGCTCGCGTGATAGGGCACCGAGCTCGGGATATTCACAACACCCATGATCGACACGCCGCTTTCCACAACGGTGTCTCCGGCGCGAGTCAGTTCGCAGTTGCCGCCGGTTTCGGCAGCGAGGTCCACGATCACGGAGCCGGGCTTCATCGTCGCCACCATCGCCGCCGAGATGAGCCGGGGCGCGGGTCGACCGGGAATCTGTGCGGTCGTGACGACGAGATCCTGGTCCTTGAGGTGGGTCGCCATCGCCTCCATGGTGCGACGCTGTTCTTCCTCGGTCTGGGCGCGGGCATAGCCACCAGCGGCTTCGGCATCGGCTGATGGCTCCGGGCCGACGAACGTCGCGCCTAGCGACAACACCTGCTCACGCGCCGCGGCGCGAATATCGAAACCGGACACCACGGCCCCAAGGCGCCGCGCGGTTGCAATCGCCATGAGTCCGGCCACGCCTGCGCCGAGTACAAACGCTTTGGCCGGCGGGATGTTGCCAGCCGCAGTAGTGAGCATGGGGAGGATCTTTCCCATTTCCGCTGCGCCAATCAGCACCGCCTTGTAACCGGCGATCGTCGCCTGCGACGAAAGAATGTCCATCGATTGTGCGCGCGTGATGCGCGGCACTCGTTCGAGAGCCAGCGCCGACACGCCGGACGCCGCCAGTTGCGAGAGCAGGTCAGCGCTGGTCGCAGTAGGCAGGAGGGAGATCAGCACCGCGCCGTTCGACAGTTTTCGCGTTTCCTCCGCCGACGGCTTCTGCACCTTGACTACAACGTTGGCGTTCCACGCGTCTCCGAATGTTGCGCCGGCCTTCTCGAAGAGATCATCGGGGAAGTTGGCCTGCACTCCCGCGCCGCGCTCCACCGTCACTTCCACGCCAGACTTCACGAGTCGCGCCACGCTTTCGGGAACGAGTGCAACCCGGCGCTCGCCGGATGTCACTTCTCTCGGAACTCCAATTTTCATGGGCCGTTCTTCTCCGGGGAAAAAAAGCTCGCGGATAGTGACCAGCGCGCGCCGCTTATTCAAGGGAATTGTCCCTTACCCGGGAACGGAAAACGCCCGACAAGGGTAGGGGACGCAACCAGCGAGCCCTTGCGCGGTGGTTCTCCGCCGTGCTTCGGGCTAGACTGGCATCGAGCGTGTTGGCACCAGGCCAAACCCTTCTTCACGGACGAAGATGATGCTTTCGACAGCTGCGGGACGAACCGCGCGACTTTCTGCTTTCTTCGTCCTCGGATTTCTCCTCGCGGCCTGCGGTGGAGGCGGTTCGGAACCGACTCCCGCGGTTGCAACGGTTGAAGTCTCTCCGCTGCAATCGGACCGGCAGGTCGGGCAGTCGCTGCAACTGTCGGCAACCGTCAAGGACGCGAGCGGAAACATCCTTTCCGGACAGTCGGTTGCGTGGTCCTCGTCGGCATCGACCGTCGCATCCGTGTCCGCGTCAGGACTGGTCACGGCACATGCGCTGGGGACCGCGCTGATCACCGCCGCCGCAGGGTCACGGAGCGGCGTCGCCACGGTCAACGTCGT
>DASRPK010000164.1:0-15621 GCA_035646395.1 Gemmatimonadaceae bacterium
CCAGGCAATCGCCTCGTCCGTATAGCCGCCGGTCATGAGCGCGTACAGGCTGTAGGTCGCATCCCGAAGCCAGCAGTATCGATAGTCCCAATTGCGGACGCCGCCGATCTTCTCCGGTAAAGACGTCGTGGGTGCCGCCACAATGCCGCCGGTTGGCGCGTAGGTCAGCGCCTTGAGTGTGATCAGCGATCGTACGACCTGATCACGCCATGGGCCGGTATACGTGCAGCGTCCAGACCACTCACGCCACCATCGCGCGGCATCCTCAAGCGCCCGTAGGGTATCGAACGGCTCCGGCGCGGCCGTGTGCGAGGGATGCCACATCAACAGGAATGGAATCCGGTCACCTTCGCGAACGACAAAGTCGGCCCGCGTCGTAAGGTCCTTCCCATACGTCTGAACGTCGGTCCAGAGCGAAAGTGCGTCCGGGCCGGCAATTGCCTGCAGGTGGCCGTCGACGGTGCGAACCCACGGAACGATCGATCCATAGTCGAACCGAATGACGAGCTCCATCTGCATCGGGACCTCGCCACGAACGCCTTCGACAATACGAATCACGTCTGGTTCAGCGCGGCGCGGCGTCATGAAGTCGATCACACGGACGATGCCGCCAGCCGTTTCGAAATCTGTCTCGAGGATCAGCGTGTCAGCGCGATAGCGGCGTTTCGTCGTCATTGCCGTCGCGCCAGGGGTAATGCTCCAGCGGCCGTGACGCTCGTTGCCGAGCAGGGCAGCGAAGCATGCGCCCGAATCGAATCGTGGAAGACAGAGCCAATCAATCGAGCCGTTCCTTCCGACAAGGGCGGCCGTGTGGGTGTCGCCAATGAGGCCGTAATCCTCTATCCGTAGGGGCATGCACTCAGCCATGAGGCGCCGACAACTGAGCCGTGGCGCTCTGGATGCCGGGGCCCTTCAACAACGAGCTCGTCCTCGAGAACAATGCGGTATTCGGCACAGTGAACGCAAATCGGCGTCACTACGCCCAGGCGCGTCGCTGTGACTCTGAGTTTCACTTTGAACTCGTAGTTTCGTTCTGAAATACATTCCGGGCTCGTTCGGTCTGCAGCAGGCTCAAAAACGCCAACACTCCACGGCCCGTAAATTGCGAAGGTATGCTCCAACTGCGAGTAAACATCGTCCTGCCCATGAATCTGCATTGCCTCCTTCGTCGCACGTCTCCTCACGGGGACGTGCGGATCACCCCTCCTGGCGGATCGGCGCTCCTGCCGTAATCGCCCGGTCCGTACGTCCCTTTCCCTGGTTCTCTTTCAGACGGTCGCGCTGCTCGCGTCGCCGAGAACGAACCGTCAGGACTTTGAACGACGTTTAGAGGTTTTTGACATGAACACATACCGGCATCTTGGTGATCAGGTGGGCACCAGCGAGGCCCGCAAGCTGGCGGAACAACTTGTGGTCTGGCATGACGCGATGGTGCGGCATCTCCGCGTCGTTGGCGCTCGGCAGGGCGTGAAGTGCGGCGAAGACTGCCCGCACGAGGAAGCCGCTCAACTGTGGTCAGCGGCACAGAGCATTTTCGGCGCCGGAGCGAAGAACCTGGCCTTCCTGCGATCGCATGGTCACGCCGCGGCGCTCGTGCCTGCGCGCGACAAAGCTGCATAAAGGCTGAACATGACGCTCTCACACGTTTTGTCGTCTGGCCGCATCATCGCGACACCTTGCAGCTTCCCACAACGGGCCGCACGGATCCGAGCCCGATGTGAGGAGGTCGCGTGCCCGGTCTGACACTGCCGGCGGGTCTAGTCATAGAATCGACGCCGGTGGCTAAGCCGTCGCACCCCGAGCTCGAGAGACTTCAGTTGGCGGAGCTGCTCGACTTCCGCCCCGACCTCGGCCTCATCCGGTTGCATGAGCAGCGGGTGGTAATTCTGAGCGCGGCAGCGATGGGCCTCTTGCGAAAGGAGCTGATCGACACATTCGGGCAAGACATCGCCCGGCGGTTGCTGATGCGATTCGGGTACGCCGATGGCTACCACGACGCCATCAACCTCCGCGAGCGCTTCCACTGGCGCACCCCTCTAGAAGGGCTCGGCGCGGGAACGATTCTGCATACGCTCGAGGGCATTGTCCGTTCAGAGATCGTGCGTCTCGATCATGGCGACGACGGCAGCTTCGACGCCGAGTTCGCCTGGCATGATTCATACGAAGCCGAGCAGCACGTCCACCATTATGGTCAGAGTGCTGATCCCGTCTGCTGGTCGCTTGCGGGATACGCAAGTGGGTATACGAGCGCGTGTCTTGGCCAGGAGGTGTATTACCGCGAGGCGAGTTGCGCTGGTCAGGGCGCGAAACGATGCTCGATTATTGGTCGCAATGCGGCTGCGTGGGGGCATGACTTACCGGCCCTGAGAGCGGATTTTCAAGGCGCCAGTCTCAAGGATGAGATCGATAGGCTACAGATCGCGGTCCACCGTCGGGCGCAGCAGTTGGCAAAGCGCGAACGTCAGCTGGATGAGCGGGAGCGGGAGTTCGATCTTCTGAGGGATCGTATCAACCGCCACGCGGAGGCGAGGAAGTTCGTCTTCCGCAGTCCGGCGATGCGAGAGGTCCTGGAGCTTGCGGCACAGGTCGCCCCGCTCGACACGACGGTTCTGGTGTACGGCGAGAGCGGGACGGGAAAGGAGTTCGTCGTCCGCATGATCCACGAGCAGAGCCGCCGCGCCAGCGGGTCTTTTGTCTCTGTGAATTGTGCGGCTCTGACGGAGACCCTGCTCGAGTCCGAGTTATTCGGCCACGTCCGCGGGGCTTTCACCGGTGCGGTCCGCGATAAGCCCGGCCTGTTTGAGGTCGCCTCGAACGGCACGCTCTTCCTCGACGAGATCGGCGAGGTTGCGCCGACCATCCAAGCGAAGTTGCTTCGTGCCCTCCAGGAGCGCGAGATTCGCCGTGTCGGCGGCGAGCGCACAATCAAGGTCAATACGCGCGTCGTGACCGCGACCAACCGTGATCTTCGCGCTGCGGTCGACGCCGGGACGTTTCGAGAAGACCTGTATTTTCGGTTGGGCGCATTCGTGATCACCATCCCGCCCTTGCGTGACAGGCGTGAGGACATTGCACCCATGGTGCACGAGTTCGTGCTTCGAGCTGCCGCGCGGATGGGGAAGGACGTTCAGACAGTCTCGGCCGAGGCCATGACGATGCTGATTCGGTATTCATGGCCGGGAAACGTGCGGGAGCTGGAACATGCGATTGAACGCGCGGTCATTTTGGCGCGCGGCCCGAGCATCACCGTCCGCGAGCTGCCGCCGGAACTTGCGGAGAGCCGGGCGCGCGCCCAGTTCGGCGACACCCTCGACCTGAAGGCGCACGAACAGCGTTTGATCGGAAAGGCGCTCGAGCGGTTCAACGGCAACCGGCGCAGGGCGGCAGAAGCGCTGAACGTCAGTCCGGTGACTCTCTGGCGAAAAATGAAGGAGTACGGTTTCACATCGTAGGTTCGGTCTGAAACCCTGGGCGTAAACCTTGCGCATCGACAGGTGAGCGAACCATGAACACGCTGACCCCATGCATTCGACGTGAATACCTCGACATGCCGCGCCTGGCGCTGACGCTGCCACAGGCTGCGCGGCTGTGGAACGTCGACGAAGACACCTGCAGGGCCGCGCTCGAAGCGCTTGTCAACGGCGGGTTTCTGACGTTGCGTGAGGATGGGCGGTTCGCGCGCGCCGACGCGTGGTACCAGGCATGGTGTCCCTGGTGTCGCGTGGCGGCTTGACCGCCTTCACGGTTCGGCGTGTGGTGGGTCGACGGCGGATGAAGCCGCTCCACCGTCGATTACCAGCGGTCGCGTAGCGAAGGCCCGGAAGGCCCGGACTCCTGCGGGACCACCCTTGTGCATGGGGCACCCTTTCAAGGGTGCCCTCCTCGATCACGCAGCCGGCCGGGACTGCGCGGGGACGATTTCGTTGCCAGCGGCCTTCCATCCCTGCAGGCCTTCTGGGTAGGTGCGAACGTTCGTGTACCCGAGTTCCGCGAGCTTGCGCGCGGCGTCCGTCGCCTGCGAGCACGCCGGACCGGCGCAGTAGGTCACGATTTCTGCGTCCGTCCCCAGCCCCAGTACGCCTGGTGTGATGGCGTCCAGCGGCACACGACGGGACCCGGGAATCAGCTCGCCGGCGAAGTACTGATCCGTTTGCACGTTCAGGACGTGCAGTCCATTGTCACGGTCGAGTCCCTGTTGTAGTTCGACGGTACTTAGCGTGCGAACGTCGCTCATCTCCATAGCCTCTTCTGTTCGATGATGTTGGGCGGCGAATTCCGCCTTCATCATCATGAGCAACACGGAGACCGTACGAGGTACCATCACGCGACCACAAAACGGCCGCAATCGTGTGCGCGATGTCGTGGGCGAATTGCGATCTGAAGCGATGGTTTCTTTTCGAAAGTCATCGCATGCGGCTTCGCAGAAACGATCGTGGCGATCCGCGGGGTGCTGGCCTGCCCCGCAGAACGGCCCAAGTCTTGCCGCATCGCACGTTGAGTGGAAATCACGTACTCGGATCGGGACCTCACCGGCGACGGGCGAACGAAGGCCTACGCGCACTATCGCGTCTTCGAAGCATTTCGATGTGTTGCCGGTGATGTCCAAAGGGTTGACATTTCCATAGCGCGAGATCGCCGTGCCGGGAAAGGTCATCGCGTGACATGCACCGTACGTGCAGAGCTCCGTAATGGCGGGAGAGTCGCGGCGAGCGCGACCGGCGATTGGCCCTACGCCGCCATTCAACGTGCCGCGATTCAGGCACGCCGACAATTGGACAGTGACGGCGAGTCGTGCCACGCGTCACACCTTCCAGCCATCGGCTGAGCCGCAAGGCTGCCGAGAGGACCCTTGAACGTCGTGCTCGCAGCCACTCCAGAAGGTCACGAGGCTCGGGCAGATCGCAAGACCAGCTCGCGTCCTTCACGTAGCACGTGCCTCGTCGGCCGCGACGACGGTCACATCAATCGTGTCGCTGAGCATCAGGAAGTCGCGCGCTGCAATAGCGAGACCTCCACGCTGCGCGACGCGGAGAATGGCGCGCTGGAGGGCGAGCCTCTTGTGGTTCCATTGGCGATTCCGCTGATCGCTGTCTTCTCCATTCCACGATGAAATCGACCGTTCCATTCTGAAATCAATCGGTGAAGCGGCCTGCCTTACGTCGCGCTATTACGGCGCGTTTGCCGCCTGTTGGCCTGGCGAACCGATTGCGGGGCTCAAGACGACGAGGAGTGCGCGATGCCGTTTGAAACCGCGACTAGTACGAAAGCCAGCGCGATACGCCCGGGGGCCCTTGCCCGAATCGATATCGGCGGGGCGCGAATCGCTGTCGCCAATGTCGATGGCGTGTTCTACGCCTTCGACGATGCCTGCACGCATGAGCAATGTTCGCTGGCCGAAGGAGATCTCGAGGGCGCGAAGGTAATCTGCGCCTGTCATGGCGCCGAATTCGACGTCAGGACAGGCGACGTCCTGGCCCCTCCGGCCACGGAGCCGCTGCGGGTGTATCCCGTGCGTGTGGCGGATGACATCCTCCATATCGAAGTGTAATGGCGCCAGCATTCGTGATCGTCGGCGCGAGTCTCGCTGGTGCGAGCGCAGCGATCACGCTTCGCAAGGCCGGTGTGGCCGGAAGCGTTACCCTCATTGGCGCCGAGCCCGAAGCGCCTTACGAACGGCCGCCGCTCTCTAAGGCGTACCTTCGCGGTCAGGCGTCATTCGATTCGGCCCTGGTGCGCGTGCCGGCTTTTTATGCAGAGCACGGTATTGCCACGGTCCTTGGGACTGCCGCCAGTCGCATCGATACCGATCGTCGCTTCGTGGAGCTCGTGGACGGTCGCCGCTTTCCATTTGATTCATTGCTGCTCGCGACGGGGACCCGCGTTCGCCAGCTCACGACATCCGGTGCGTCTCTGCAGGGAATCCACAGCCTCCGTACCGTCGCCGATGCCAATCGCATCCGGGCCGAAATGTCCCCGGGCCGCCGAGCCGTGGTCGTGGGGATGGGGTTCATCGGCTCCGAGGTCGCCGCCTCGCTCCGGCAAGACGGTCTCGACGTGACAGCAATCGAACCGTCGAAGACGCCGCTCTACCGTGTCTTCGGCGAGACGGTTGGCAGACGGATCGCCGAACTGCACCGGGTGCATGGAGTCCGGACGGTGTTCGAAGACACCGTTGAGTCCTTCGACGGAGATCAGCGTGTCGCTGCTGTCGTCACAAAAAATGGTCGTCGCTTCGGATGCGACTTCGTGGTCGCGGGAATCGGTGTGGAGCCCGCCGTAGGGTTTCTCGACGGCAGTGGCATCCACACAGACAACGGTATCGTCGTTGACGAGTACTGCCGAACCAATCTCGAGGGCATCTACGCGGCGGGTGACGTGGCGAATCACTACCATCCCGTCTTCAAGCGGCGAATCCGTGTCGAGCACTGGCAAAACGCGATGCGGCAGGGCGCCGCCGCTGCGCACAACATGCTCGGAGAACCGGTGATCTACGACGACATACCGTGGTTCTGGTCGGATCAATACGACTGGAATCTTCAGTACGCCGGGTTCCACAGGAGCTGGGACCAACTCGTCGTCCGCGGCCAGCCGGACGGCAACAGTTTCCTGGCCTGCTATCTGAACGACAGTCGAATCGACGCGGCCATTGCGGTGAATCGCGGACTGGACCTGAGGCGGGTGATTCGGCTGATCAAGGCTCGGCAACCGGTGGATCCGCGACGGATCGCGGACGAAAGCACCGATCTTCGGCAGATTGCTGCCTGACGCCCTGCCGAAGCGCACGTCGGTCAGCCAGGTCGGTTCTTGAGATAGGCGCCCGTCCGCAGCCGTTTCAGGAACCTGCGCCGCATCAACGCTTCAAGTGCGCGCTCGCATGTTTCGTGGTCGAGTCCGAGCAGTCGCTCTGCCTCGCGTCGTGTCAGGACCAACCCCGGCATCTCCTGGTACTCTGCCTGTATGCGCGCGATCGCGCGTTGCAGTCGTGGCATGACGATTGTGGGAGCAATCGCCAGGCCATGAACGATTCCGGTGCGTCGCGGCCTCACGGATCATCAGAAAGCCGTAACGGTTCGCCCGCTGGCCTCGCGCACCGGTGCCCGGGTGGTCGAGTGAGCACGAAGTTCGAGCAGGCGGGCGAGCGTGAATGCGGCGACCGCCATCACGACATCCCGAACGGCGACATCGACATATCCACCAGCCAGCAGGTTGACCGCCACCAGGAGCAGCCACGCGCTCGCGACGTACGCGCCGAGCACAGGTGCGGCTCCGAGGATCGCAATCCCTACGGCGCACTCGACGGCGCCGACCACGTACATGAACGTCTCGGGCGAGACGGGCAGGAACGACGCCGCAAGCGGGCTGACGTATGTGCTCCAGTCGGCCAGCAGATTGAAGAATTTGTCGAGTCCGGCGAGTGTTGCAGTGAGACCGAATACGAGCCGCAATGCACCGGTCCGTGTTCCGAGCTGATGATCCATGGTCTTTCTCCTTCTGCTCAAGAGAGTGTCCGCCGGAGAAAAGGTGACGTGTCACGTTTGACGTCGTGGCCACTCTATTCAATGAGCGAGAGGAACGCGCCCTGGCTTCTTACTTGCTGTAGGGGCGCTCGCGGGTGACGGCATCGGACAAGAAGGAGAAATTCGGCCCATGCGATCAGTTGTTGCAGCTTCAACCCTGTTCCTCGCCGCGATGGCTCTCGCCCTGTCGGGCTTTGCGCCCGCGACGCAGGCAGAACAGCAAGTCAGCACATTAGGGTTTGGTGATCCGAAGCACCGGGACGGGCAGGCCATCTTCCGGTTCGACACTTTCGGCGACGAGCAGTTGTGGACCGACACGTTGCGGATGCATGAGGTCATTCCGAAAGTCGTCGATCCGGCGACGGCTCTCGCTGTCGGTCTGAAGGTGGATGTCGACGCGCTTCCGCAGGCGGTCGTAACCGCGCTCCAAAATGGTCAGGTTGACCTGAAAAACCCGGCGGTGACAATCGAACTCCTGCGCCTGAATGCAGTCGTGGGGGTCACGGGCACGGTCAGCGAAACAGGCCAACTCACCAGCGTCGGAATCACATGTGCGCTGTGTCACTCTTCGGTCGACGACTCGTTTGCTCCGGGCATCGGGCGACGCCTTGACGGGTGGGGGAACATCGACCTGAACGTTGGCGCCATCGTGGCGCTTTCGCCCGTGCTGGACGAGGCCACGAAGGCGGAGTTCAGGACGTGGGGAGCCGGGAAGTACGATCCGCGGCATCACTACTTCAACGGCACGAACATCATTCCGCTCCCTGCGAATACTCCCTCGCTGCCGGTCGTCATTCCGCCGGTTTACGGATTGAAGGGCGTCGGCTTCGAAACCTTCACCGGCGACGGCCCGATCTCCTACTGGAATAGCTACGTTGGGGTGGGGCAGATGGGCGGCCATGGGAACTTCACTGATCCGCGCGTCGGCATTTTCATCTCCCAGAGTCCGGATCTCGTCACGCCAAAGCTCCCCGCTTTGCTCGCCTATCAGTTGAGTCTGCGCGCGCCGGCACCGCCCACGGGCAGCTTCGATCGAGTAGCCGCCGCTCGCGGTAGGAACCTGTTCCGAAACGAAGCCGGCTGCGCCTCTTGCCATCAGGGCCCGACCTTCACCGATGTGTCGAACGGTCCCGACCGAAAGACGCCATTCCTGCATCATCCATCGGAGGTCGGTATGAACCCGACCTACGCGGCGAAAAGCGCCACCGGACTCTATCGGACAACGCCGCTGCGTGGGCTCGTGTACCATCCGCCGTACTTCCATGATGGAAGCGCATCGGATCTTCTGGCAGTGGTCAATCACTACGACCGCCACTTCGGGCTGAATCTGACGGAAGCGCAGAAGGTCGACCTGGTCGAGTATCTGAAGTCGCTGTAATCGGATAACGTAAGGCCAGCATCGCGCTCGCCTGCGGTCCGGAGGCCGGGTCCCGAATCGACGTCGGACGTCGACTCGGGACTCGATTCCGACGCCGGGTTTCTGCGCTCCGGAGGTAGTGATTTGCGCGCAGCGCTCGCCGGCTATCTCGCGTCGATCGGCCCAGGGCGCGTCTGGACGTGACGTTGTGATGTTGCCCTGATCCGGAAACGTAGCTTCTCGAGTTCTCTCAGCCAGAGCACCGCACTCGCCGCGATGGCGCACTTAACCCAGTCCATACTGCTCAGCGACGTTGTGCCGAAGGCGTGCTGAAGGACCGGCACGTTCACTACCGCAACCTGCAAGAGGACGGACGCCGCGATCGCGATCCAGAGCCACCGGTTCGTGAACAGGCCCACGAACGCGCTGCGCTCGTCGGATCGTGCGTTCAGCACATTAAAGATCTGAAAGAGCATCAGCGTCGTGAATGCCATCGTCTGGCCGTATCGCAGATCACCCACGCCATCGACGAGACCACCGGGAAGCGACGCGTCCAGCACCAACAGCGTCCCTCCAGCCATGACGATGCCGACGAACACAATGCCACGCCACATCTTGCCTGTCAGGACACCTTCACCGGTCGGCCGTGGCGGTTGCTCCATTAATCCCGGGTCCGCCGGATCAATACCAAGCGCGAGAGCCGGTGGACCATCGGTCACGAGGTTGATCCACAGAATCTGAGTGGCGATGAGCGGCAAAACGACGGTGCCTTCCGCGGACTGCAGGCCGATGACGCCTCCCAGCAACACGCCAAGAAACATCGTCATGACCTCGCCGATGTTCGACGACAGTAGGTACCTTAAGAACTTGCGAATATTCGCGAAGATCGCGCGCCCTTCCTCGACTGCCGCAACGATTGAGGCGAAGTTGTCGTCGGCGAGCACCATGTCCGCAGCCTGCTTCGAGACGTCGGTCCCTGTGACTCCCATCGCGATGCCGATGTCTGCCTTCTTCAAGGCGGGTGCGTCGTTGACGCCGTCCCCGGTCATGGCGACGACAGCGCCGGTGCGTTGAAAGGCATCGACGATTCGCAGCTTGTGCTCGGGGTTGACCCGGGCGTACACGGCCACTTCCGTCGTCGCTCGCGCGCGCTCCTCGGCTGTGAGCGTCTCCAGATCGGCGCCAGTGAGGGTGCGTTCAGTCGTCAACAGCCCAAGCTCGCGGGCGATAACGGCTGCCGTGCGCGGGTGATCCCCCGTAATCATCACCGGGCGGATGCCGGCACGTTTCGCACGTGCGACCGCCTCCCGCGCCTCAGGCCTGGGAGGATCGATCATGCCGATCAATCCGAAGAAGACCAGGTCCTTCTCCACGTGCGCATCGGGTCGCGTCGCATGTTCGGCAAGTGCCTCTCTCGTCAGCCTCCGGCCAGCGACGCCGAGAGTGCGCAGCGCCTCGGCGGCGAGCATCTCGTTCGTCTGGAGAATCTCCGCCCGCCGACTGGCCGTGAGTGCTCGTCTGTCTTCGCCGACCAGTTCGGACGTGCAACGGGAAAGCAGGACATCAGGCGCTCCCTTGGTAAACACGAGGCCCCGGTCCTCGTGGTCGGCGTGGCGATGAAGGGTACTCATCAACTTACGTTCAGACGAGAAAGGGATCTCGCCTACCCGAGGAAGGCGCCGCTCGAGTGTTTCGGGGTCCAGTCCGGCCTTTCGTGCCGCCACCAGCAGCGCGCCCTCCGTCGGGTCTCCTTCGACGACCCAGCGGCCGTCCTGCTCGTGAATCGCGGCGTTATTTGCCCGATCCGCGACTGCAAGTGCGCGATCGAGTTCGGTTCTGAGCCGACCGTCGTTCGACCCGCCTGCGTCGAATCGAACAGATCCGGTCGGTGCGTAACCAGAACCCTCAAAACTCACGCGACCGCTCGCCGTCACGACGACTCGAACGGTCATTTCGTTCTTCGTCAACGTTCCGGTCTTGTCGGAGGCGATCACAGTGGCGGATCCGAGCGTCTCGACGGCCGACAGGTGACGAACGATGGCATTACGGCGCGCCATGCGCTGGACGCCGATCGACAGCACGGCGGTGACGACGGCCGGCAGGCCCTCGGGAACCGCGGCAACTGCCAGGGCCACGCCGAGGATCAGCACGTCGAGTAGTGCTGCCGTGGTCCGGATGTCTTCGAGCAGGATGATCGTCGCGATCATGACGACGGCAATCACAACAACCCCCAACCCCAGACGTTTACCCATGCGATCCAACTCACGCTGGAGCGGAGTCGATTCGCCGGTCGTCTCTTCGAGCAGGCCGGCGATACGGCCCATTTCAGTCCGCATCCCCGTTGCGACGACGATGGCGGTGCCGTGACCGTAGGTTGCAACCGTACCGCTGAACACCATGTTGTGGCGGTCGCCGACCGGAACCTCGTCGGCGATCGGCGCCGGGTCCTTGTCTATTGGCAGGCTTTCGCCCGTGAGCGCGGCTTCAGCGGTTTGCAGCGACACGGAGCCAATCAGTCGCGCATCGGCAGGGATTCTGTCGCCTTCCTCGATGAGCAGGACGTCTCCCGGGACGAGTTCGGCTGCGGGCACGCGCCTCCGCTCTGCGCCGCGAATAACTGCGGCATCCGCTGCTGACATGGCGCGCAGCGCGGCGAGCGCGGCCTCGGCGCGGGATTCCTGGATGTAACCCATTGCGGCGTTGAGGAGGACCACCGCGAGAATGGCGATCGCTTCGTACGGCAACGGAGCGTCGCGTTCGAGGATCCACAGTGCTGCCGAAATTGCGGTAGCTGCCAGAAGGAGGATGACCAGTACATCCCGGAACTGCCCGACGAATCGCCTCCAGCGCGGGACGCGCTTCTCTGATGGGAGCTGATTGCGACCGAAGCGCACCAGCCGGGCGCGCGCCTCCTCGTCGGTGAGACCGCGATGTGCATCGGTACGGAGCGCGGCTACGAGATCGTCCGCGGTCCATCGAAACGCTGACGATTCCCATGCATCAGCAGAGGCGTGAAGGGGGAGAAGGTCACGGCTCACGGTTGAATGCGATGATCGTTCCTCTCCAGACCGGTTGCCATGCGGTGCCGACGGACCAGCCGACGCGCGTGAATGTCTTCATGAACAAGTTCCGCGACTGGATGACCGAGGGGCACTCGTGGCTGCGCTATTGCGCGAGGTTACCGATTGGGATAGTTCCGGTCGTATTCGCGGTGCTCTGAGAGCCACTGGGCACTCACCGTACCCAGTTCGGCCAGACGAACCCGCCGCCGCCACACGGTGAGGAAGAGAACGGCCAGCACACAAACCGTGAGCAACATTCCACCCCAAAGAGTCATGGCAGGCGCTCGAATGTAACGTGTCGGGCCAGAAGGTTCGGCAACGCCGTCCGTTGCGCCGCCGTCCATGCCTCGGCGCGGCTGGGCCCGTTCCCAGCACCGCTGGTCCACCACCCCGGCTCCTGGCGCGCGGCCACCGGCAGCGCAAAGCCGAGCAGCGACTCGATCTGCTCGAACGTGAGGACGACGCTCGACGCATAACGATGTTCGAGATACGTATACAGCGGCAGATATCCGTCGCGGACCCGCGGTGTAGCGGGCATCCGCGGAGCAATGGTGATTCGTTCCGGCATTGGGTTCACAACAGACGAGGACGGCTCACAGCTGGTCCATCCAGTCCTGCAGCGCATATGCGGCCGTGCCGGTATCGCTGCGCGAGCAGTCGATACGACGCGCGATGGCATGCCGGGATGCCGCGGCGTGCGGTTCCGGGTTCGTGTCTACCAGAAGTGCGTCCTCGTCCACCCCGATCGTGATCGTCCGCCCAGAACCACGCGAGGTGATTGTCACGGCCGGATCGTCGCCGTTGGACTGTTCGCTCGCGGTCAACAGCTCCGCGCCCGCCCCGTCGTTGTAGGCGGCAACGAGACTTCTGATCGCGGCGAGGACGCCAGGCCATCGCTGGAGCCACCCAGCCCTGCGGGCGTGTTCGGCCCGGGCCCATGTATCTGCGACCGAGCGCGCTTGGGCGTCGTTCTCGCCACGACGTCGTCCCATCTCACGGGCGCGGCCTTCGTGGTGCCGGTCCGCGACGGCACGGTTGTGTGCGAGAGTTGAATCCTGCACGAAACGTCGACCCTTACTCGACCGGTTGCCCATTGATCTCGGTATAGCTGTACGTCACACGCGGATCTGATGCGGAAGCCCGAAAGCGCTGCGTCAGAAAGACACGTCAGTGTAGCGTGCCGACGTTGTTCGGTGGTGTTCACAATCGGACAGCCCGCGTTCGTCTTCTTCGTTATCGTGGATGGATGAATACTTCACTCGTGTCGGCGGTCGAGGAGGCGCACGCCACGCGCTGGCGCGAATGGCAAGTCAAGAATGAGGCTGGCCAACAACGAGGGGCGCGCCGTGCACGCCTGGTGTTCACGCTGATCTTCATCGCTCTGGGTATCTGGTTCGGCCTCCAGCTCGTCTGGTAGGACAGTTCCCTCGACGCTACCACGCGTCCATCAGCACTGTGGCGATGGCTTGCACGGCGCCCAACAATAACGGCGCGTCCAAATCAACGCGGTCGCAATCAGAAGATCGGATCAGACTTCCCGCAGCCGCACTCTCCGCTGCGTGCCCCGCGATCCCGTTCACCGCTGCTTACGCGGCCCGTGTAGCGACCCGATCGGCAATGGCCGATCTTCGTTCCAGGCCCATAGCAGCATTGCGGGCGGTATGAGACCGAAGACGAGGAGCAGCAGCCAGCTTCGAACCGCCATGCTGTTGATGACGATGAAAGTGACGCAGGCAAACGCGAGCCAGACGCCAATCAGGGACCAGCGCCAGTGTGAGGTCGACATTGAACAGTTCCCTCCAACGACGAAGGCGAGACGGCCTCCGTCGAATGGTGAATCGTTACTTTGATGGCGGCTGTCCGAATGGGCAGGAACGTCAGGAAAGCTGTGAACCAGTGTACGCGAGGATCGTCGGCGCCGCCGCCCTTTGCGCTCAGCGATACGCGGTGAGGAAGGCGTCGACCGCCACGAGCAGACGAAAGAAAAGAGACAACGGGACTGTGCCGTTCCGTTCTAAACGGTACATCCGGTGACCGCGCGACGCTGTCAGGATAGGCCGTTGGGGGAATCATGTCCAAGGCCCAGGTCGTAGGGACCGCGAGACGGCGACGTCGCAAACCGGTCGAATTGTCGGACGCTGTTGAAGGCCAAATCGCGGAGATCTGTCGTGACGTGGCCGTGCAAGTGAAACGGATGCAGCAGTTGCAAGAGCAGACCGACGAATTGCGCGTTGTCATTCGCGAGTGGGCGCGCGAGTTCGGATCCGGCGGACCCCTTACCTAGTGGGGTGTCGATGGCGTCGAGATTAGCCGGGATCATCCACTGTCGATCGTAGGACTGAATCGTTGGCCCATGCGACACCGCATTCGAATGCTGTCCCGGCCGTCGACGTGGGGACTTACAGAGTGGCGCAAGCGGTCCTCGCCCTCGTGTGCACACATATGGGCGCCTGTCATTTCGCGCCGAGGCGCAGCTTCGAGGCCATCGCGCATTCCGCCATCACCGTGAAGTAGCGCTGCACGGCGTCGGCGCCGGCGATGAAGGGGTGATTCTCGCCGACCTCGCGCTTCGCAGCGACGAGGCGAGCCTTGGTGTAGGCCCCGTCGTATTCGCTGTGGTTCGACAGCATTACCGTCGCACCTGCGTCCGCGGCCACCTTGGCGATCTTCCGTTGCGACGCGGCATATTCGTCCCATCGCGCGCCGTCGGTGCCGAATGCGCCGGTGAGCGTACCGCCGGAATAGGCCACCATCACCGTCCTGCCCTGGTCTTTGACAGGGAAGACGTACGACAAGGTGCCCGGTGTGTGTCCCGGTGTCGCGACGATGGTCACAGTGGTGTCGCCCAGCGTGAGTGACGATCCCTCAGGCCCGACGGCGATGTCGCGCTTCGGTACGCCGCCGGCAGCTGTGGCGGGACGCTGCAGCGTGGATTCCCAGTCCGGCGCGCCCATCACCACCTTCGCGCCGAAGCGGCTTTGCAGCGCCGCCGCGCCCTGATCGTGATCGCCGTGCGCGTGGCTGATGATGACGTATTTGATGTCGCGTGGATTGAGGCCGAGCGTCGTCAGGCCGTCGATGATTTCCGGCTGCGTCGCCCACGCGAAGTTGGTGTCGATGATGATGATGCCTTCGCTCGTGCGAAGCGCCCACGACGAATGCTGACGCGTCCCAAGCCAATACAGGTTGTCGAACACCTTGTACGGAGAGGCGTACCAGCCAGATCGGTCCGGCGTTGCCGGGGCGGTTCCACCCGCGGCCGGCCCGCCGCGCCCGGCGCCTCCTCGTCCCGCCGCGGCGGGCGCTCCGGCACCACGCCCCGCAGCACCGCGTCCGCCACCCCCGCCCGGCAGACAGAGATTGACGAAGGTGGCGCGGTAGTCCTGTCCTGCGGCCGCTCGTGCAGCCGCAATATGCGCGTCCACTTCGCTCGTGGGCGCCTGCGCTGCCGGCACCACGACGTACAGCAGCCACACCAAGCCAGTGATCAACGATGCGTGTGTCATTCGCGCAGTCTTCATACAAGCTCCAGTTGTGAGACATCAACCACGTACGGGCGCTCGCGGTACTCGAACCAGTCGAAGTCGGCCGCCCTGCCCGTACCGCCAAGGTCCTGACACGCCATGCCGACGAATGCTGACGCGTCCCAAGCCAATACAGGTTGTCGAACACCTTGTACGGAGAG